>JAHJLN010000228.1 GCA_018821715.1 Pseudomonadota bacterium
GGCATAAACATTCCAATGATTCCAACGGTACTTCCGCCAATGACCGCACGGGCCCAAAACGGGAGAGCAGATTTTTTGGCAATTTTTCCTGTCTGCCTTAAAACCTTTGTAAATAATACGGAAACCAGTGCAGTAACCACGGCAAGGCAAAGGCTTGGCAAAATATCTGATACCCCTACCTGAAACGGCAAATGGGTAAAAATTACCTGATCCGGGATAATGGCCTGACTGACCTGGGCCCCTGCCACTGCAGCAATGGCAATGGGAATGATATTTACAAATTTCCATTCTCCTAAGATAACCTCAATGGAAAACACAAGGCCTGCAATGGGTGCATTAAAAATAGATGCAATGGCCCCGGCTGTACCGCACCCGACCAATGTGATTCTCTGGCGGTCATTTAACCCAAGGAATTTGGCAATATTGGAACCAATGGCTGATCCGCTCATGACTACCGGGGCTTCAGGTCCGGCAGATCCCCCGCTTCCAATGGTTAAAAAACTGGATATTAATCTTGAATAGCTGGATCGAAGCCGCAGCAGACCGCCATATCGTGAAACAGAATAGATAACTTCCGGCACACCATGTCCTGCCCCTTCCCTGGCAATCTTTTCAAGATACAAAGAGGACAGCAGTGCACCAATAGCAGGAAAAATAAAGGCCCATGCATACTGACGAAACGGATGAAGCCATTCAAGCACGGATTCAAGACAGAGTCGCAGTGCCACTGCTGCAAGGCCGCTGCAGATTCCGGCAATGGAACCTGCAATAATGAGCAGCAACCTGTCATCCAGGCGAAACAACCTGTGGTAAAACGTTTTATACCAGTTTGTGATTATGGACATTTAGCCTGCTGCTCCACGACATCTGCTATATGGGGTTTGCTTCCTGGAGAGCTTCGATCTTTTCAATCAGCTGATCCGGGTTTGGCCTTGACTTTAGAAAACTTGTAAACTGGCTGTCCCTCAGGCAAAAGGATAAAGCAGACAATAAATGAAGATGCAGTTTTAACGAAGGGCACAACAAAAAAAACAATATGGAAACAGGCTGTCGATCCAATGCCTTGTAATCCACAGGGTTGGCAAGAAAACAGACACAAACAATGGGACGGGCAAGATAGGTCAATTGTTCTCTAGGATGCGGAATGGCAATCCCGTTTCCAATTCCCGTTGAAAGGGCTTGTTCCCTTTCAATCAACCGATCAAGAAGATCTGTTTTGAAATCATCTGGTATATCTGAAATTTTTCCAATGGAAGATTTTAAAACGCTGGTGACATCATTTCCCTGAATGTCAATATAGATACCGCCGTTTTGGATGGCAACGGATAACGGTATGTCAAAATCATTTTGTTTTTCAGAGGTTCCTTTATCAGAAAGATTCAGACTGATATTGTGCTTTAAAGCCCATTTTTCCAATTCATTGATACGAAACCAATACTTACTTCCTTTTTTGGAAACCGGCAGTTTCCCCTGCCGTACCCAGCGTTCAATGGTGTCCGGTACAACACCCAGATGTTTTGACAAATCAAAAACCGATAGTTCCATTTATTTTTCCTTTAATCATAACAGCGAAAACAAAATGTCTATTTTGTCATTCTTTATTTAAGCACATTTGATACAATTTGGATCAAGCCTTCCGGAGAAGTCCGGCGAAGATCAGGTCAGGCTGGTCAGGTTTTGTTCCAGATAGTTATCTAAATTTTCATATATACATGCTATCGTCCATTATAAGCTGCTTAATTCATAAACTTTTTCAGGCATGTTATAAAACAAACTGATATGAATGACAACCTTAAATATTTCTTAGCAAGCTATGGATTAATTCTGATAGATGGATACAACCCCTTAAGCTCCCCTGTACTATACGGTTGAATGATATTAAAGGATATGTTTTGATCATCTTGAGCATGGCCTCGTTTTTCACCATTTTGAAACAGCGCACCATTTGCCAGTAGGATCTGATTGATTCTCTTGCGGAAGGTCTCAATAAAAACAGATCCCTTGCCGGAAAAAACCATTTTTTCTATTCTCAGCGTATCCCGTATGTCTGCTAGATCATCAAGGGCAATCGTATTGGTTTTGATATCGTCTTCAGATTTAATAAACCCCCATATAAGATGTTCACCCGGAATTTTGAGCGGAGAATCAGGATCAATAATGGTATGTGGCATAACAATACATCCCTCGCCGATTTCAATTCGTGCATGGGGTTTTCCGTTTAAAAATGAATTAAAACCAACAAAAGATTCAGAACCAATATCAGCATTAATTATTTTTCCACCATGAGCTGTGATACACTTGCCTGAAAGATGGGAATTAATAATATAGCTGTTTTCCTGGGCATTGGAACCATCTCCCATTAAAGCATTATCTAAAAAAGCCCTTTGGGAAACCAGGACATTTTCACCAATATATGTTTTGCCCTTTACCACGGCATATCGATTGACAGCGGAACTTGGCGGAGCTTTGATCGGCGTAAGATGCATCACATCAAACAGTTTTTCATAATCCTGTTCCCGTTCTTTAACAAAATCATAGATAATTCCGCGGGGCTGGTGGGAAGCATTAACACCAACAAAATTATCCAGGATATCTTTTTTAAATTTATATTTAAACTCAAAATTTTCATTTCTGATCCACACAGTTCCCGGATCAATTTTTCTATGAAAAAGCTCACCTGCCTGAACATATGAAAATTCTCCGACAATACAGGAATGAAGGTTCATCAGATCCACGGTGGAAAATGGACCTAAAAAACAGCCTTGAAGGGTTGATCCATGAATGTTCACATAATGCGCTGAGATGGTATTTTGAATACTGAACTCTTCAGGGCTCTCAAGATTATGTGAATTGCTGTGAACAAGGGTTTTATATAAAAGACTGTCTCTGATCGTGATCCGTTCATCCTCAATAAGAGGGACACTCTTTTTATAGCGGATCGTATCCCCTTTCCTTTTTAATTCGTCTCCTCTGATATCACTTTTATAAATAGCCGATCTTCCCACAAAACATTGTCCAAGAAAATAACTGCCTGCAATATTTGATTTTTTAAAATGAAAATAAATGGGATGACGGGATGTAATGCCGTAAAATGCATAAAACTTCAACATTTTATCATATTCTAGGGTATTTTTTACAAACCCTTCCGTATCAAAATCAAATTCATCTAAATTTACATTAA
>JAHJLN010000229.1 GCA_018821715.1 Pseudomonadota bacterium
GGAATTGTTTCTCTTGAGTAAAAAAAGTTTAATATTTTTACAAAAATCAGGGTTTACCCCGATTGAAATACCTTAAAAGTTTTACTATATATAAGAATTGTTTGAATTCATACCGATATAACATTTTAAGGTAAGGGTTAAAAAATGGAACATATACAACTAAAAAATGAGGCGCCGGATGCGGTAGAAGCACTTGCAGGAGGAATCGCCCATGATTTTAATAATCTTTTGGCTGCAATTAAAGGCAGGGCATCCCTGATGATGAACTGCGTAAAACCTTCCGATCCGCTCTATCGGCACATCACTGAAATCATCCGCTGTATTGATAAAGGATCTGAAATTGCAAACCAATTGCTTGGTTTTGCTAAAGTTGATGAGTATTACACCTGCTCTGTTGATATCAACAGACTGGTTCGAAAAGCCATGGAAACCCTTGATCTTAAAGGAAAAAGAGTTATTCTGGATGTGGATCTTGACTCAAAACCCCTGATGGTTGAAGCCGACCCGGATAAAATCAACCAGGTTCTGATGAGTCTTGTCGATAATGCATTGCAATCCATGCCAAAAGGCGGAAAGCTTTCCGTTATCACTGAATCTGCAGCCATTTTAAATGGCACGGCAGAATCCTACGGGTTAAATAACGGATTTTTTGTGAAAATCACCATAACAGATAACGGGATGGGGATGGAAAAAGATGTGCTGGAAAAAATTTTCACCCCTTTTTATTCTGCTGAACATGAACTGTATCCTGAAAAAAAGGGACTGGGACTAACATTTGCAAGAGAAATTGTTCAAAATCATAATGGCGTCATTGATGTGTGGAGTTCTCCAAATATCGGGTCCTCATTTTCAATTATCCTGCCATTAAAGGAAACAACAGATAATTTAGATATCCCAGCTGAAGATGAAAAACTGGTCATGGGAAATGAATCCGTGCTTTTAGTGGATGATGAGGAAAGGATTCTAACGGTTGGAAGAGAGATCTGCAAAGCACTTGGATACAGCGTGATAACCGCTGCTTCCGGAAAGGAAGCATTAAAAATCTATAAAGAGAGAAAAGATAAAATCAATCTTGTTATACTTGATATGATCATGCCGGAAATGAACGGACTTGAGACATTACTCAAGCTCAAAAAATACAATCCTGATATCAAGGTCCTGCTCTCAACAGGGTACTCCATCGATGAAAAAGCTCAGGAGATGCTCAGACAAGGCTGCAAGGGATATATTTTAAAACCCTACAGTGTCATCGATTTTTCCCATAAATTAAGAGAAATTTTAGAAGTCTGATTTTTCCAAAATCCTTGCAGACAGCTGAATTTAAGGCTGTCTGCAAGTCGGGTTCATCAAACGCATTCAACCCTTGACACTTACCGTGTGATTTCCTATAGTCCTTGAAAATTATTTGGATGGATACTTGGCGTTGCTAAAGAAATAAAATGATTAACTTTGACAGTACTGCACCGGTAAAATTAAAAGGGGTGGGCGACGGTTTCTGGATTACGCTTGACCCGTCTCTTCCTGAAGATGTTCTCAAATCTGAAATAGATAAAGTATTTAAAAATCTAAAACATCTGGTTATAAATTCAAGCGTGGTAGTTGATGTCGGGGGTGCTAAAGGCCATGATGGCCTGATTGAAAACATTCAGTCCTACTTGAAAACCAAGTTTGAAGTGGCAAAAGTTTCCAAACCCCCTGAAAAAAGATCTATTCCAACAGAAAGGATCCGTCAAAGGGATTTGTCAAAGGGTTGGAATCATCACAGAAGCGATGTCTTGATGCTCAGGGGAAGAGTCCGGTCCGGCCAGAAGATTGAATTTAAAAAACATATTGTGATCACAGGGGATGTCAATCCCGGATCAGAAATCTGTGCAGGCGGTGATGTCATTGTTCTTGGCAGGTTGGCAGGAAAAGTCCATGCCGGATGCCCGAATGATGAAACCGCCATCATTTTTGCCCTTGAGTTCAAACCCACCCAGGTTAGGATCGGAACAATTGCTGCTGCAGGAATCGATGAAGAAATTAATGCTAAACCGGAATACGCATGTGTTGAAGATGATGGAATCGTTGTAAAGGATTATATGAAGGCAAATCCTTTCCGAAAAATGCCCTGGCCGGAAACAATTTAAGAAAAATTTAAGAATAGAGGTGTGAATTGGAAGGTAAAGTAATCGTTGTAACATCTGGAAAAGGCGGTGTCGGGAAAACCACAGCCACTTCTTCCATTGGTGCAGCCCTGGCTCTGGAAGGTAAAAGAGTCGCCATTGTTGACATGGATATCGGCTTGAGAAATCTTGATGTTGTCATGGGCCTGGAAAACAGGATTGTATTTAACATTGTTGATGTTGTTCAAGGAAAATGTAAAATAAGTCAGGCAGCCATCAGGGACAGAAGGATAGAAAATCTTTTCCTGATACCCGCCTCCCAGAGTGATAACAAAGACGTATTAACAACGGCTGGTGTTGAACGTGTGGCAGACCAGCTTAGAAAAGAGTTTGACTATATCATCATGGACTCACCGGCCGGCATAGAAAAAGGCTTTGAAAATTCCGTTGTCAGCGCCAATGAGGCTCTGGTAATCTGTACGCCCGATGTCTCTGCCGTCAGGGATGCAGATCGTGTCATCGGCCTTTTGTATTCACGGTCAATCACCCCGAAACTGATTGTCAACAGGATAGAACCGGCCCGGGTGGCAAGAGGAGAAATGCTCAGCCATGAAGATGTTCTTGAGGTTCTTTCCATTGAACTTGCCGGGCTTGTTCCCATGGATGAGCATGTATTGATTTCTTCCAATACAGGGACACCGCTTGTTTTACAAAATGACTCAAAGGCGGGGCAGGCATTCAGGCGCATTGCCAGAAGACTCAATGGGGAGGCGGATTTACCCATAGAAATTCCGGGCTATAAAACAAGTATGTGGAGCAAAATCAGCAAAACCTTTGGGTTTAAATAAGGAGATTTGAATGTTCAGCGGATTATTCAGAAAATTCACCGGCCATAAGGCAAGCAAAGATACTGCTAAAAAAAGACTCCAATTTTCCTTAATTTATGACAAGCTTGAAGTGAACGACACAACCTTGACAGATCTTCAAAAAGATATTGTAGCCGTGATTTCAAATTATTTTGAAATTGATAAAGACGCTTTCGAGCTTAAGGTAAAAAGAGACGATGATGTATCAGCACTGGTTTTTAACACCCCTATCCTTCAAGTAAAACGGAAAAGAGCTTAATAACATAATTTTCGCATAACGCTTATAAAAGCATCATAATAAGGTTAGAATTTTATTATGATGCTTTTTTTTGTCTGTTCACAGAGTTTAAAAATCATTGCGGAACAAAGACACTGAACATAGGTCTGATCCCATTACCCGGAATGCTTGTTACTTGACTTGCCCTATAAAAGCCGGTTACAAGAAGAGGGTATGGTAACTGTCATCCCATGGGAGAAGACACAATGCATCGAAAAATTTTAGTGGTCGAAGACAACAATGATCTGGCCCGGTTGCTTCAACTACATCTCACGGATCAGTCCTGGAAAGTTGATTTGGCATTTGAAGGGGATGCAGGATATAAAAAAGCTGCGACCGAAAACTATGACCTGATTCTTCTTGATATCATGCTTCCAGGGATGGATGGACTTGAAATTTTAAAACAGCTTCGACATAAGAATATATATACGCCTGTCTTGATGCTCACCTCCAAGTCTTCAGAAATCGACAGGATTCTGGGATTGGAATTTGGTGCAGATGATTATGTAACCAAACCTTTTAGCATCAGAGAGCTTATTGCAAGAATCAAAGCCATTTTCCGCCGTATTGATACATTAAAAACCGGGTTTCCAGACAACAGGGACGTTGTTTTAACCTTTGGTGATCTTACCATTGATCCTGAAAAACGAAGGGTATTGGTTGAAAACAGATCCATCGATTTGACCGCAAAAGAATATGATCTTCTCTATCATTTTGCAAAGCATCCCGGAAGGGTATTTAACCGCTCCCAGCTCCTGGACAAGGTGTGGGGTTACGGACACGACGGGTATGAACACACTGTGAACTCTAATATCAACCGGCTCAGAGCAAAAATTGAAAAAAATCCTGCACAGCCTGAGGTTATTCTGACGGTCTGGGGTGTGGGATATAAATTTAATGATACCTAAAAAAGCAGGGACGATATGTTTAACTCCTTATACTCCAGAATAGCCGCAGGGCTTGCCGCGCTTTTTCTGATTGTCGGTGTGATATTTATCTTTGTAACAGTTTTTTCCACAGACATGTACCAGCAGGAAGTAAATCAGAAACTGAACACCAATCTTGCCCGACAAATTGTCAAAGAGCGGCTGCTCATGGTAGACGGCCGGGTGAATCAATCCGCACTCAAGGATATTTTTCATATGTTGATGGTCATCAATCCCGGGATAGAAATATATCTGCTTGACCCTGACGGAAAGATTTTAACCTTTTCAGCACCAAAAGGAAGTGTGAAACGCGGCCATATTGATCTTACCCCTGTTAAAAAATGGCTGACAGGGGAGTTGACCGCGCCGCTTCAAGGGGATGACCCCAAAAACCCTGATCGGAAAAAAGTTTTTTCCGCAGCTCCCATTGAGCGCCTGGGAAAGCTTGAGGGATATCTTTATGTCATCCTGGGTGGCGAGCAGTATGACTCTGTTGTTCAAAAACTCAAAGGAAGCTATATCCTCCAACTGAGTGCCTGGATGACAATTGCAGGCCTTGTGTTTGCGTTGATCACAGGTCTTGTACTGTTTGCCCTTTTGACCGGAAGACTTAAAAAACTGGCCAATGTCATGGACGCCTTCAAGCGGGGCGATGCTGTCGAGACTTTCCATTTGCCGTTTCATGAAAATCAACGGTCTTCTGATGAAATTGACCGCTTAAGTTCAACGTTTAAAGATATGGCTGACCGTATTGAAACCCAGATGGCAGAATTAAAGGCCTCCGATCAGATGCGGCGGGAACTGGTTGCCAATGTTTCCCATGATTTGAGAACACCTCTGGCAACCCTTCAGGGATATATTGAAACGCTTTTGATAAAGGAGAATCAGTATTCACGGCAGGAACGAAGACAGTATCTGGAGATTGCCATCCAGCATTGCCAGAGATTGAATAAACTGGTCACAGAACTTCTTGAACTGGCAAGGCTTGAATCTGCCCAAATGCAGATAAACCCTGAAATATTCAATTTGCAGGAACTTGCCCAGGATATCATGCAGAACTTTTTGTTGCAGGCAAAGGAAAAGCAGATATTGCTTGCCACCCGGGTTAAAGAGGCACTTCCCTTTGTAACGGCAGATATTGCCCTTATTGCAAGAGCCCTGGAAAACCTGATTGAAAACGCCCTTCATTATACACCTGAAAACGGCCGTGTCACCATTGAGATTTCCCTGGCTGAGGATGTTGTCATCAGCATCCGTGATACCGGCCCTGGCATTGCCAAAAAAGATCTGGACCATCTTTTTAAACGGTTTTATCCTTCAGATCAGGGCAGGAAAGACAGCCAAGGACATTCAGGCCTGGGGCTTGCCATCACTCAGAAGATTATTGAGCTGCACCAACAAAAGCTTAGTGTTTTAACAGAACCTGGAAAAGGAACCTGTATTTCTTTTACCCTGCCCATTGCCACTTCTATCTAAAAAAGCCATTTATTTTTTTGCTTTGTGATAAACTTGTGATTATTTTAAAATTAATCTGTGATGTTTAGCATCTATCTTAATGATTAAGGAAGCAACCTTAAAAAAGGAGATGCAGTATGAAAACAAAAATGATGATACTTTTAATACTGATGTTGACGAGTTTAATTTTTGGATATCAGTCTTTTGCGCAAAAACAAGGCGCCATGGAAAACCAGATAAAAGAAACCATGGAGAATGACATGACATCAAACCATAATGAAATGAAGATGGGAAAATTGGAAATTGCCACCTTTGCCGGAGGGTGTTTCTGGTGTACGGAATCTGATTTTGAGAAGGTCAAGGGGGTAAAAGAAGTGGTCTCCGGATATACCGGGGGACAGAAAATGAATCCGACCTATGGCGAAGTGTCCATGGGCGGCACCGGTCATGCCGAAGCTGTACAGGTATATTATGATCCCGCTGTTGTAACATATAATGAGCTTTTAGATGTGTTCTGGCGGCATATTAATCCCACAGATCCTGGCGGGCAGTTTGTCGACAGGGGCTCCCAGTACCGCTCGGAAATATTTTATCATACCCAAGCACAAAAAAGCATGGCAACGGCATCAAAAAAGGCCCTGGAAAAAACCATGGTATTTGACAAACCAATTGTCACGCCCATTACAAAATCTGAAACCTTTTACAAAGCTGAAGAGTACCACCAGGACTACTATAAGAAAAATGAGCGCCGATACAAATATTACCGATGGGGGTCCGGCAGGGACCAGTTTTTAGAAAAAGCATGGAAGGACGCTGATATGGATAAAAAAACCAACATGACTGAAAAAAAAGAATCCGGGTCAATGACATCCTGGTCAAAACCAAGTGACGCAAAGATTAAACAGCGGCTTACCCCGCTGCAGTATAAAGTTACCCAGGAAAATGGTACGGAACCGCCGTTTAACAATGAATACTGGAATAATAAAAAACAGGGCATTTATGTGGATATTATTTCAGGAGAGCCTCTTTTCAGTTCAAAAGACAAGTTTGAATCAGGAACCGGATGGCCAAGTTTTACAAAACCCCTTGAACCTGATCACATCGTGGAAAAAACAGATAAAGGCCTGTTCATGGTTCGTACAGAGGTCAGAAGCAAAGAGGGGGATTCCCATCTGGGACATCTTTTTAATGACGGCCCTGCGCCCACGGGCATGAGATATTGTATTAATTCTGCAGCATTGAGATTTGTTCCCAAAGAAAAACTTCAAATGGAAGGGTTTGAAAAATATCTTGAACTATTCTGATACAGCACTTTAATAAAAAAGGTGTCTTCCTTGATACTTGGGAAGGCACCTTTTTTAGTGTAAAGCGTATTTTATTCTTCTATTTTGGATATCTTGATTGCAAGTTCCTGGAGTTGTGCTGGCGAGGGTTTTGATGGTGCCTCAGTCAACAGGCAGGTGGCTTTCTGCGTTTTAGGAAATGCAATGACATTTCTGATGGAGTCTTCACGGCACA
>JAHJLN010000230.1 GCA_018821715.1 Pseudomonadota bacterium
CAAAGAAGAATTTTATTCATATCCTGATATAATTTTAACCAATTCACTAATGGGCGCAGTTAATGTCTTGACCATTGACGGAAAAAAAGTAGAACATAAGAAAAGAGTTTGTTCCATGATCAATGAACAGCTTTTTAAAGTGTGAATCTGAAAAAAAATCAGATAGAGGAGTCAAATCATGAAAAAATTTATCATTGCAGGTGGTGTTCTCCTTGTAGCCGTGGCAGCGGTTGTTTTTTTAACCCTTTCAAATTTGGGGCCGCTGGTAAAAAAAACAGTGAATACGCTTGGACCCAAAATTACCAAGACCGATGTGACAGTTGCTGATGTGAGCCTGTCTTTTTTTTCAGGTGAAGCCAACATCAAAGGATTTTTTCTGGGCAATCCCAAAGGGTTTAAATCCGGCCAGGCCATGAAAGTGGGATCGATTTTTGTGGATATTGATGAAAGCTCCATTACAAAAAATCCAATCATTATCAATAAAATTGAAATTGTTGCACCTGAAATTACTTATGAGAAAATATCAGGATCTGATAATATTCAGACCTTGTTGAAAAATGTGCAGGGAAGCAAGAAAGCAGAAGAAAAAGCCAAAGACCAGACAAGTTCAGATGGAGAAAAACAAGGTAAAAAAATCGTCATCAATAATGTGATTGTCAAAGACGGCAAGGTAAACCTGACCATGGCAGCCCTTGGCGGAAAAGAGATTACAGCACCATTGCCTGATATCCATTTAAAAGACATTGGAAAAGAAAAAAATGGTGCAACGCCTGCTGATGCATTTGAACAGATTTTTTCTTCCCTTTACAACAGCATCAGTGCAGATTCCGTGACACAGGTTTTCAATGACGGGTTAAAACAGCTTGGAAATCTGAAAGATCTTGGCGCATCCGGGCTTCAAACAGGCGGTGATGCTGCCCAAAAAGCTGCCACCACTGCCACGGAAGGCGTAAAATCGGCAACCAAAGGCTTAAAAGGGTTGTTTAAAAAAGACTGATCAATGACAAACTTGAAATTAAATGAGAATCAATATACTTTATTTACAAGGTTTGAATATTAATTGTTTACTATAAAGCGACATACTATGAAAAAGAAAACGATCCTCATCACCATTTTATTTGTTCTGTTCTGCCTGCCCTATTACGGGATGGCACAACCCAAAGCTTTGATTGATGATCCTATTTTTACGTTTGAAGCAGTGCCGGAAGGGGTCCATGTTTCCCATGAATTTATTATAAAGAACACAGGAGTGACCCTTCTGCATATAGAGAATGTTCTGCCGCCCTGAGGCTGTGACAAGCATTCTTTTGACAGAGAAATTCCCCCGGGAGGGGAAGGCAAAATTAAGTTAAGTTTTAAAACCAGCGGATATGGTGGAAAGACCATGAAAAAAACCATCATTGTCAAGACCGATGATCCTGAAAAAAAGAAATTTGATCTGGTTGTCACAGGACCGGTTGAAGGCGTTGTGAAAATAACTCCTGAATCCGTCTACCTGGACGGAAGCCCGGGTGAGAATCTGAAAGCGGTGGTTACCATTACCCCGTCAGAAAAATATATGTTTTCAATTTTAGGAATGGAACAAAAAATTAATACCCAGATTCAAGCCAGACTGATTGAGCCCACAGGGGATAAGAAATCCTGGCAGATTGAGATTAAAAGCCATTCTGATAAACCAGACGATCTGTTTGACGTATTGACGCTTAAAACCGACAGCCCGTATAAGCCGACATTAACCATAAGGGTGTACGCTATCTTTATAGAAAAGCCGCAACCTAAATCATAGTACACAAGATAAGTTACTTTAAAATTTAATAATGGATATTTCAAAAATAAAAGCAGTGGTGTTTGACTGTGACGGCGTCATGTTTGACACGGCCAGGGCCAATAGAAAATATTATGACGAAGTGTTGCAGACCTTTGGCAAGCCTTTTTTAAATGAAGAGCAGTTTAACAATGTCCACATGATGACGGTAAAAGCGGCCATTGCCTATCTTTTTCCGGAAAAAAATGATCTTTCAAGCATATACGACTG
>JAHJLN010000231.1 GCA_018821715.1 Pseudomonadota bacterium
ACACAAAACCGCTTTGGGAATAATTCTGTACAATTGCTGGCAAGGGCCATAAATATTGGCTGCCCGTGTGAACACCACCGGGAAACCATATTGCCTGAAAAAAGACATCAGGCTCATATCCACTGCTGCCTTGGATACGGCATAGGGTGTACTTGGATAATACCCGTTTGTTTCCACAATACTTCCATGGCAATTTCCATATACTTCAGGGGTGGAAACCTGAACAAACTTTTTTAGGAATAAACTGTTGATCAGTGCCTGATGCAGCTTTACAGCAGATACAAAATTGGTCATAAACCATTGGTCAGGTGCTTTCCAGCTTTGCGCCACCATTCCCTGGGCGGCAAAATTGATAATATATTCCGGTTTTATATCCTTTGTGATATCAATAATCGTGTCGATATCATGATTTAAATCATATTGAAAAAAATTAAATCTGGAGGCGGCGTATTCGCCTTCATGGTAAGGAAGAAACACAGGGTCAGGTTCAGGAGATCTGCTGATACCAAACACCTCAAACTGTCGCTGCAAAGCTTCCCTTACAAAATAGGCACCGGAAAATGAGGTGCTGCCTAAAACCAGTATTTTTTTTGTTGTCATAACTGTTTTATTCCAAAAAAATTATTCTCAATAATTCATGCTGTTGGCCATCAGGTTTGCGCTTGCTGTTGGGCGAATCTTAAGAGCCGCTGAAAATAATCCTTTTTAAAATATGGGGATTTGCTGATATCATATGACACAGATTCAAGAAACAAATTTTTAAAGGTTTTGCGCAGCATGGCTTCATTTGAATCAATAAAGGATATCACCTTTTGATCCAGCAATTCATCATGTGCTTTTAGTTCCTGGCAAAATTTGTCTGGCGGTGTCTCAATGCTCCCCTTGTTGAGAATTTGATCCGTCATTCCGTCAAGATTACTTTTAAACAGATCATCCAGCTCATTTAAAGCCTTTTCAACAGTATCGGATAAATACGGTTTTATGTTCGCTACCCGTTGATTCAGCTCATTCGAATTCCGATATTCCAGATTTTCAAGAGCAGATAAACGTTTTGTTTTTACCAGAGGGGGATGATTGATGAATGGAATCCTGTAATTCATCGCTTCGTATATTATGGCGCTGGATTCAAGCCAACTGGTTTGCCAGTTAAACAGCAATAAAAGAGACCGCTTTTCCGATATGATTTGATCTATTTGTTTTCGTTCTAAAAACCCCTTGTAATGCTGTGGGAAAATATGCTGCCAGCCTGCATCACCAAATAATTCAATTTTTCTTTCTGATTGAATACTATCGATAACCTCATATTTAATAAACTGGGTGATCGTGTATACAAATCTTTGCAGCAGGGCATTGTAATTCAATTTTTCATATTCATTAAAATCCATAATATTCAATATCATGTGTCTTAGCGAATAATACCAAAGCTCAAACTCTGCAATAAATGTTTTCCCTGGAAAATGATCCAATAAAAAAAGCATGGGGTTTAAAAAAGAAATCACATCTTTGATTCTTGAGTTGCTGGTAATAAGAACCCCGTAATCATCCGATATCTCTTCAAACTCAAATTGAGCCACATTTTTTTTGATAAACGCCAGTCGGTTTACATTCTTCAGTTCATAATATTGGTCCCAGTATTTATGAAAATAAGTGTATGAAAACCGATCAAATGAGCTGCAATTATAAAACAGTTTGGTTTGATATCCCTGGACAGATAAATCATAATTATCCAGATCAATAATGACATGCTCAATACCCAAAAATTTTAACAAAGCAATTAAATAAACCCCTTTTTCAAGATATTTTTCCAGCAGGTAATGGTTGATGGAAACGATCTTTCCAATTTTATCGCGATCAACCAAACCAACAAGTTCATCAACCGTCATAGGCGGATCTGTTTTTTCCCAGCGCCTTTCAATTGGGTTAAATCCTGGATCAAAATCCAGAGTTTTAATTTTTTTGCTGGACTTTAGCTTTAATTGGTCTATTAAAATATTAAAATTGGAATTGTCGCCGATATTATATAAAAGAAGGGTCTCATTATGGATTGCAATCCTTTTTTTTTCTTTAACCCTGCTTATGGCTTGATTTGTAATTTTAAGACAATCAAGGATGAATTTAAAAAAACCTGAAAATCGCTGGTTGCATTCCTCGGACAACTGAACCTCAATATGATCAACCGGCAGTTCAAAAAACAAGGGTTTTATAACATTCAACAAAGAATACAGCACCATTGACTGCATGGGTTGTTTTTTTTCATCACCAACAATCTTTTTTTCATTCCAGAATATTCCATGAGGGCTTGTACATTTAATGCAAAGCGACTGATTAAAAATCTCTGCCTGAATCCTTATTTTATTCTCCTCCATTTAAGCTCTCTTCTTTTCTATTGGGGATTCTTTTAATACTCCAAGCTCTTTTTTGGCAAGAAACACTTCCTCTTTTGACGGAATTTTGTAGTGCCAGTTATTGTCATCTTCCATAAATGACACCCCTTTTCCTTTGACTGTATGGGCAATGACAGCTGTCGGCCTGTCGCTTTTCCTGTGTATCTTTTTCAGAACGTTAACCAGGCTTTTCATATTGTGGCCATCAACAGATAGGGTGTGCCAGCCAAAGGCTTCCCATTTTTTCACAAGGGGCTCAAGCCCTGTAACCTCACATGACCTGCCGGTTGCCTGCCATTTATTAAAATCAATGATGGCGCAAAGCCTTTTCAGGTTCTGTCCCGAGGCATACATGGCCGCTTCCCACACTGATCCTTCATTGCATTCCCCATCGCTTATCACGACAAAAACCTGGTTGTCCTGTTTCTGCAGCCGGTCTGCCAATGCAATACCGGCTCCCAGAGAAAGACCATGTCCCAGTGACCCGGTGGCAGCTTCAACACCGGGCAGGTATCGTGGTCCCGGGTGTTCTTCAAGGTCACTTCCCGGCTCACAATACGTATCAAGCAGATCCATGGGGATCATTCCATTAAATGCCAGGGCGGCATATAACGCTGACGCAGCATGCCCTTTGCTGATAATAAATTTATCTCTTTTACCATACAGGTCGCTCTTATTGTCCATGACCTTCCAATGCAGCGCAATGAGAATATCAATGCAGGACAACGCAGACCCAAGATGCGGCGCTCTTGCCTTATGGGACATACCAATCAAGGTTCCGCGGATCTGTCTTGAAATTTCTTCAAGATCTTTTATTGCTGTGTTGTTTTTTTTTGATCCCATCATATATTTCCAGCTTAATCATCATTATTATTATTTTCCTCCTTCCTGTAACTGCCTACTGGAAGAAGGATGACCTTTGTTTTTCATCAATCGCTTTATCCATGGATGCAATCAGGCTTGCATCCTCCTGAGGATTTTTAAAAACCAGAACATCCTTTATTCTTTTGCATTCATCCACCTTTCCTGTTTCAATCAGTTTTGGGAAAATATTGATAAGGAACCCTCTGATTCTGGCAAAATCTTCAATGGAAACCAGTACAGCCACTGTATAACAGATATCAAAAAATAATTTATAGTCATTTCTATGGAACGCATTTTCCATCAGGTTGCGATGGATATCAAGGGTTCTTGGATACATTTCCAGCACATCAATCAACAAGGCGCTGGTCTCATCATGCAGATTTCCTGCTTTTGCCTGATCGATTTTTTGAGACACGTGATTCAGATGGTCCTGAATCTGTTCATTGGTCTCATCTTTATCAAGAAACCTGAACTCCTCTGACAAATCAAACACCTTTACCCCCATGCTTTTCAACTTGTTTTCCGCTGACGGGCATTGTCGTGATATTTTCAAAACACCCTGAATATTGGCAAGGTCTTCATCTATATTGATATACTGCTTGACCGGAATATTCTGAATATATTTTATCTCGGGGTCATTTTCGCTGATGATGAGCTTACAATGATTCTGGACAAACCAGCTGGTTTTCAAAACCAGTTGTAATTTTTCATCATCTCCCAAAATTGCAAATTTTTCCATGTTTTCATTTTTTGAAAGGGTGATAAGCTGTTGCTCAATGGCAGGAGGGATAAAGGTCATTCTCTGGTTGCAGTTTCTGCACCCATAACCGAAATCCCTGTAAGTTCTCAAATTAAATCTGACATATTTTGAATGAATCGGAAAATAAGTTGTTTCGGTTTTACAATACGGGCACTCCATATCTACTGAATAAAAATGACCTTGATAAGGATCACACCCTTTAAAACTGCACCCCTTTAACCGTCCCGGTTTAAAGTTACCCGGTCTCAAATTTCCGAGGATGACGCTCATCATCTTGTTTAACACATCATCTGAAAGTGTTGTCAGGTTTAATTGCCGAAGGCCTGCACATCCGTTCTTTATATACTCTATCCTGTCTTTTTTAAACAAACCCTGTTCTATGGCATAGCGATATAGCGCCGTTCCCGGGTAAGGGATCAGATGAGACAGATTTATCCTGTACTCTCTGTGATTGAACCACCAGCTTAGGGTTTCCACAATGGTCTCAATGGTTTCAGCCTTATCCCCAAATATAAAATTTCCCTGAATCAGGATACCATGCTTTAAGGTCAAAGACAGGGCATTTTCAATCTGCTCTATGGTAATCTTTTTTCGCATGCTTTTTAAAATGGTCGGGCTGGCGCTCTCCAGCCCGTAACTGATATAGATGCAGCCGGAATCCTTAAGCAAAATAATCAGTTCTTCATCAACAATATCCACCCTTAGCTGTGCCTGCCACTTTACATCATACTGCTTGATTTGTTTGCAAAATTCTAAAAGCCATTTCTTATCATTTGCAAACAATTCATCATTCATAAGGATGTTATTAACTTTATACCGGGATACCAGGTATTGAATTTCCGACATGACGGATTCTAAAGATCTTTTACGGTATTTGTCGCCCACCGGATGAAAACAAAACGTGCATTTAAAAGGACAGGACCGGCTGGCGGCGATTTCACAGACCCTTGGTGTATTATAAGGGTGAAAATCCTGATCCGTCAGGGTCTGGCGGTCCAGGTACGCCTCAATATTAAATGCTTCATAATCCGGAAAAGGAAGAGAATCAAGATCATCGATAGGCTTTCGGGGATTTGTTCTCTTTATTTTGTTCCCGAGTCGATAAATGATACCGTCAACTATATCAAAATCTTCCTTATTGTTTTCTATGTGCTCAAGGAGTTCAACAATGGTCTGCTCACCTTCCCCGATCACTCCGAAATCTGCATTGATATTCTGCATGATCAGTTCCGGCTCACTGCTGACACACCCTCCCCCGATTATGGTGGTGATCTGTTTATTGATGGAGCGGCTGGCCTCCACGATGGCGAACAATTGGTCATATATTGCCGACAACCCGCCGGTGGCCACAACTTGAGGCTGAATCTCCAGTATCTTACGTCTCAACAGCATCTGGATAACGGATATATGAAAAATCGGGGCATAATAATCATTTAAATCCAAAACATGGACAATATGACCTGCTTTTTTCAAGCTTGCACAAATATATGCCAATCCAACCGGGAAATTAGTAAATCCATAAGATGTTCCTACTGTTCTGGTTACAACGAGTAATACTTTCACTATTTATCCCTTCATCATTATTGCCCCATATCCATCAGGGGTTTAATATTAAGCCAAAGTGTTTCAATAATAGCGTGCAAAATTGCTTCATGGCTGGTTTCCACTATCCCGTAAAGATCCGACTGGGTGAAAAAAGAAACATCACAGGCAGAATTAAATAATTTGTTGTTGTCTTTCATCCCGGACAGGGAAATCACATGCAGTCCCATTTTATTTGCCAGTTCCACGCAGGTAAGAATATTGTCTGAATTTCCTGAACTGGATATGGCAATTAATATATCATTTTTCTGTATAAACGCTTTTAAGGGTCTGGCATAGACCTGCTCATACCCGAAATCATTGGCCATGCAGGTCATCAAGGATGCATCTCCTGTGTACAATGACTTAATATTCAGTTTGTTCAAGACATCCTGGGCAAGGTGGGAACAGATGGCGGCACTTCCACCGTTGCCGGCCCAGAAGACAGATGTTTTGTTTAAAATCGCCGTGTTCAGCAATTGGGTTGCCTTGGCAAGTCCTTGTTCAAAAGCGCTTTCTTTTGAATGAATTCTGCATCGGGCTGACAGGATAACACGGTTGAGTTCATTCAACCAGTCCATTGGATTTTTTACAGGGATTGCCTGTCCTGAAGCTGCCATAATATCACCTCAATCCGTAAATTTAAAATGTTCCATTTTTTCATCAGCAGTGGCCCTATAGGCCTCCAGACCGATGGTATCTTCTCCGGGCCGGGGAATAATATGGCAGGTAACCTGGTCTAAAAATCCCATTTTGACACCTGCCTTATATATCCTGTCCTGGATATCCGTATCATTCACCCGGTTCCAGGCTTTGCGCCAGCAATCAATATTGTATTTAAAAAATTTCAGATATGACCGGTAAAGCCAGGTCTGTGTCCCTCCGATTCTTGGAATCTGATCCCTCTCATCCACAATGATCTCTTTTCCCTGCCGAATGGTCATATAGGAACTGGATACAAATTCAAAATCACCTTTTTGTGCAAAATTCAACAAGACTTCAAGATGATCATCTGTCCAGATATCATCATCATCAATTCTTGCAATCCAGTCTCCCTTTACCATTTCAAGGGCAGTGTTGGCTGCGATGACAGGGCCGGCAAACCAGTGGTTTTCAGGTGTCGGCGGATACCTATACCCTCTTTGGGGAATATTATAAAAGCGGATCCGTTTGTCTTTTATTTTTTTAACCAGATTTTCTGTGTTATCCGTACAATGATCACCGATAATAATGAATTCAAAATTAGTATAGGTCTGATTCAGAACCGAAGATACGGCTCTTTCGATGAGAATATCGCCCCTGTTATAGGTTGGGACATAAACGCTGATAAAGGGTTCCTTTTGGGCAGAAAACTGTTGCAATGCATTTTCTTTTCTTGCAACCTTGAGCTGCCGAGGTTCGTAAATACCATAATAAACCGATCGTGCATTGCTGATTATTCTGTCTGTTACCGTTCTTTTCTGTTCTGTTGAATTCATAATATCCCTGTCAAACGCCATCAGGATGACAATTTTTTACCCAATTGTATCTTCCTTACTTCATCTGCACTTAAAGATCCTTCTCCGGGTGCATTATATACTGAAGACCGATAATTCCATGGTGTCCAGGCAGGGTATTTTTCAAAAGATCCTCTATGGGGACCGGGTTTTCCATTGGCATCTTTTACATATTGGGATAACACCTTTACATCTTCAATCAGATACCGCTCCTGAAGAATTTTCGGCGACATGACTTTTTTGAGTCGCTCAAAATTCCCTGGAGACATATGATCCCTGTGCTCATGATTATTGGGAATCATGGGCATGGGAAGGCAGGCACTGCATCGCGGGCAATATCGTTTCACCTGCTCCTTGAAATCAGGATCATCCGGTGTTCTCTGCCACCACCCCTTTTCCACTTTCCATCCGCCAGGGCCGTCAAACAGGTGGTCCTGGGCTGCGGCAACCTCACAGAAAAAAGCGCCTTTGGGTGTAATTGAAGCAGACCATCGAAGCTGTACCCAGCAGTTATCGATCATCTTCCACATGATATCCCTGTCTTTAATGACCTCTTCAATGGCGATCAGCAATGGCTGGTGCCATCCTTCCTCTGGATTTGAATGATCATTAAAAGCAATGAGCCTTTCATCAAACACTTCATGTATCAGGTCTTTATACTCATCCCATTTATATCCGGCTGTCCAGAATTCCCGCTTCTCTTTTTGGGGAACCATCTGCTTAAACAGGTTTAAAATTTCCACAAACTGGGGATGAACCGCAGGTTCCCCCCCCATAAGGCCGATATTTCCTTTAAATCCTTCAAGGGATTTGATCCCGTCTTTAACCTGATCAAGGCTCATAACAAAAGGTTTTTTATGGTGTCCGACATGCCGGGTGCAATGGGCACAGCTCAAATGGCATCGGTTGGTGACTTCAATCTGAACAACTGACATTTCTGAAATGGGTCTCATGATCATTTTCCTTTATATTGCTTTATATCTTAAATGCCATTCGTTTTCTTTTTTTTCCCATAAATGGGGTGTTCTCAAGCCGTCGGAAATTTCCCAGAAAAGGTCTTCGTCAAGATCAAGATACTCAAGAAATTGCGGAAAATATTTTTTTGGGAATTCGCCGTCATACCGGTTAACAAGAGCGACCGCTTCTTCGCGGGTAATATGATTGCTTCGAACTTCCATGGATGCATCACGGGTGGTTCTGCCCATACCGAATTTCAAATACCCCAGCCAGAAATGGAACCCGTCTGTTTTATCATCAATGCTGGAATACTTGGTATAGGTGCCTTCGGATCTTTCCGGGTTGGTCTCAAACCCGGTATTTTCTACAACATAGTAGTAGTTCTCCTGGGGAATCCATTTTTTGTAAAAAGAGAACCAGTGCATTTGAATCCCCAATTTATCAATCAACTCCATACTCGGAATTTTATAGATATCAAAGGCATTGTTTTTTATCTCGTCTTCTGAAAACACATGATGGTCATACCCTATCCGTGCAAGGTCTTCAACGCCATTGCCCCGAAAATAAATCTCCTTAAAGTCATTGACATCCTCATAGGGTTTGTTTTCGTATTTTAAGGTTCCGCCATATTCCAGCTCACCATTCTCTCCATAAAAAATAAGCGGTATCTTAAATTTCAGCGCCATCTGGAATGCAAATCCCTTCTGGCCCCAGGCAAATGGATCCCACGCATCCCCATTGCATTCAAATGCAATTCTGGCAAGCTTTCTGTGAACAATCCCATTGGGATAAAAAAAGATATTGTCAAAACCGGACTGGACAAAATTATCATAATTTTTCCGGCCGATATCCGTATACAAAAAAGGCGCCCATGTTACGGTTAACGGATGCATCCCATATTCATTCTTCAACTGGTGGGCCACATATCCGCTATCCTTCCCGCCGCTTGAAGGAACAATCACATCATAACTGCCGTCTTTTGATCGATGTTGATCCAGAAGTTCTTTCAGCATCTTTCCCCGTTCATTCCAGTCAAAGGCGGTTTCTTTTTTTTGTGCATACCGGCAGGCGCTGCAAACCCCTTGCTTATCAAAGCCGATTCTAGGTCTCTGGTTGGAAGTGACGCAGCGGTTGCAGAAAACAACTTTCTGGGGCAGATCCGGAAGCTGACTGTCAATAATCGGCATTCGCAGCGGTTGGTTTTTAAATAATTTTTTCATTCCTTTTCATCCTTGATCAACTAATTTCAAGAAACTGCTTTAATATGTTCAGCCCTGTTACACCACTTAATTCCGGGTGGAACTGGCAGCCGGCAACATTCTGTTTTTGAACGGCGGAGCAGAATCGTTCATCCCCATAATCTGTCATCGACAATACATTAGAATCATCCATGTCTTTTACCGCATAGGAATGAACAAAATAGGCAAAATTACCCGGTTCAATGGTTTTAAAAACAGTATTATCCCAGGCCATGTTTTTCCCTTGGGTTTCACGGACATTTAATTTGTTCCAGCCGATATGGGGCAACTTTGGATGAGATTTTAATCCGCCTTTAAACAGCAGGGCAAAATTTCCCTGAAAGATATCCAGTCCCTTTGACAATAATATTTCTTCGCTTTGTGAAAAAAGAAGCTGCATTCCCAAGCAGATGCCTAAAAGCGGATTCCCCTTTTTGGCATGTTGTAAAACAGGTTCGACAAGCCCCATCTCAGATAAATTTTTCATTGCCCGGGGAAAGGCTCCTACACCTGGCAAAACAAGATAATCCGCCCTGGATATAATTTTAGGATCACTTGTCACAACCACTTGAGCACCGACTTTTTCTAATGCCCGGCAAAGGCTGAAGATATTGCCCATTTGATAATCAACCACAACAACATGTGAATCCTTTTTTAGGGGGGATTGATTTAAATGGGTGTCGTCCACATATTCCATTCTGCAAGATTTTCCTGCCAGAAAAATATCACTTTTAACCTTTTCAATTCCAACAGGCTCTATCTTTCCCTGAAGAAACTGTGTGTGCCCGGATCTTTTCAGGTCGATATAGGCTGTGTTTCCCTCTGTTTCCCGTTGCGAGATTTCATTTAATTTGTTCAGTTCATGGTAATGGAAAATAGAGGCGGCTCCAATGGCGTCCGCACCGTGTTTAATGGCATCAAGGATATGGGTATTATTTCCATATCCCCCATTGACAATCACCGGGATGGACGTCTGGGGAATCAATTGTTTTAAAAATTCACAATCCACACCTTTACCCGTCCCTTCCGTGTCCACAAAGGTCAGAAAAATTTCTCCCGCCCCTTTCTTTTCTATGATTTTTACCCAGTCAAGGACAGTCACCCCACTGTTTTCCCTGGCATTGGTGTGCATACATTCATAACTGCCGGATGCATTTTTTTTAGCTTCAATATACACTACCATGCACTGGGAACCATAGGTTAACGCACCTCTTTCCAGCAAATCAATATCTTCAAAAAGTGCCGTATTAATAGCAATCTTGTCTGCGCCCGCACGAAGCAGCAGATGCATATCGGCAAGGCTTCTTACCCCCCCGCCAACCGTCAGCGGTATGAAAATTTGGTTGGCAATGCGTTGAACGATTTCAACAAGATTGCTTCTGCCATACAGGCTTGCCACAAGATCGATGTATATCAGTTCATCTGCACCATCTTCATAATACTTTCTGGCAAAATCTTCCGGTTTTCCCAAAACCCTTAACCCTTCAAGGTGAATCCCTTTGACAAGGTTGGGCCCCTTGATATCAAGTTTGGGAATAACCCGGATATATGTATTTTCAAATGGGCTCATACTGCCTTTCAATGGTATCAATTAAATCTATGACCATCCGATCCTGATCATACCCGTAAATGGATGAGTGATCTGGATTTTCAATCTGATGGATAAAGGCTTCGACCTCTTTTGCATAAGGATTTTCTATGATAAAGCCTGCGTAATCTGGATTTTTTTCTATGTCTTCATAGAGGTTCACAGTCCTGGTTTCCTTTTTGTCGGAGAAATATTGGGTTAGTGTTCCGGGTGTTCCGTTCCACTCGAAAAAACAGGTGTCATTATAGACTTCCAATTTTCGGACCGCTTTTCTGGAAACACAATCAAAGGACAGGGTTCCTTTGTTTCCATTTTTATGTTTCAGTATCAAATGAATCGTATCAGGGTATTCAAGATCAAGCTGTGATAAATTACTTGTCATGCATTTATAATCGACAACTGGACCAAAGGCCTTAAAAAGCCAGGGAAATTCTATGGCCATGATCTCCCTTAATGCATTGGTCTGTTTTTGAAAAACAAAAAAATCCTGATAGTTTTCCCATGGGTGCCAGTCCGGAAGGTACTGGCCGGTGTGATACCGGTAGGACAGATAATTCATCCGGGTAGTTCTTTCAATCAACCAGTTTATTTCCCTGTTATACAAAAATGTTGAAGATAAAAAAGCAACTTTTTTAAAACTTGCTGCCGTACGGATGATATCATCGTAACCTTTGCTTGTTAAATTTATTTCCGAAAAGGTATGGGCATTGTTTTCAAGGGAAAAAAGAACAATATCCGCATGGGTAAGCGGCGGAGAGCAGACAAAAACAGCATCCGGTCCAAAAGATTTAAATGCTTCAAAAAAATCTTTTGACGTGGTTGCGGTTTTTTTTTTGACTTCTTCTCTTCTTTCTTTTTTCGGGTCCACACCGCAAATCAAAAAATCGGGGAATTTTTTATTCAGGATGCCGATCCTCCTTTTTCCCATGGATCCAAGTCCGCATACCAATATCCGCATCTATTTTTTACCCTTTAATGGCTGTGGTTTTAAATCAAAAAATTCTTTTGCTGCCTGGTCCTTAAAATTATACGTCTTGATAATATCCTTGATTGTCTTTGCGGTTGACGGCTTTTGAAACGGATTTTTCATGTTCAAAAGCGTTTGTCTGAAAGAGGGACTTAATCCTTTTTCAAGGGCAATGACAATAGTGTTTTTATCCGGAATACAGTCAATAATATTTTTTGCCCTTATTCTTCCTTTCTGCCTGTCCCCTATATTGATGACCGGTATTTTAAAACAGGGCGCCTCTATAATCCCGCTTGAAGAATTTCCCACCATTGCAGATGCATATTTCATTGCACTTAAAAATTTTAATTGCCCCATGGTATCAAACACTTTTGATCTATGGGAGTTGGTCTTGACAAAACGGCTTATCTGCTCGTTTATCAACCGGCCGTAACTGTCGGAGTTTGATTGCGTAAATATAAGCTTAACCCTTTCAAACCGTTCATCTGACAATGCTTCAAGCAGGGATTTAAAATGGGAGATATTTCTTTCACCCTCAAGGGTGGCCGGATGAAAGGTAACCAGAAAAAAGGCATCTTCAGTGTTTAAACCAACCAGATCATAAAACTCTTTTTTTAAAAGCAATGGTATGTTTTTATAATTTTCAACTCCCAGGGAACCGACATTAAAGACCCGGCCCGGATGCTCTCCCAATTGAATCACCCGTTGTTCATATTCTTTAGCACAGGTAAAATGAAGTCGGCTCATTTTTGTGATGCTGTGACGAAATGCATCATCCCACGCGCCAAAAGTTAATTCTCCCCCATGGATATGGGCAATGGGAATATTTTGAAGCACTGCGGCAATTGCCATGGAAAAGGTCTCGTACCGATCCCCCAAAAGTATAATCACTCCAGGTTTCAGTCTTTCCAGGGCCTCGGCATATCCTATCAATCCGAGCCCCATGGATTTGCCCACACCAATGGCTGAATCTGAACTCATAAGGATTTCTATTTTTTCATCAATCCTGAAACCATCTTCTTCTATCTGTGTATATGTCAGGCCAAATTCCGGTGACAGGTGCATGCCGCTTACGATCAGAGTTAACTCAAGGTCTTTGTCCTGTTGTATTTCTTCCATTAAGGGCTTTAGCAGGCCATATTCAGAACGAGCCCCGGTAAAGATACAGACTTTAAATTTTTTATTTTTTTTCAAAATGCTTAATCGCTTTCAATCTACATGATGATTACCATTTATTATTTGAATTACCTTGAGAGCATTTGCATTCATAACGTCACCATATCTTGAAGAATGTACTAACAATTCATCTACAAATCGGGTTACACCCGGATAGCCTTTGGATTGATAATCATGGAAACAGACGATTCCGCTTTCAATCAACAGCTCCGACCAAAGGTTAAAATCCTTTTTAACCCCCTCATAGCTGTGATCCCCATCTATAAAAAGAAGCCTTATGGGCTTGGCACCATTTTCATGCCATTTTTGTACTGCATTCTCTGAAGACATTTTTGTCGGGATCACATAGTCATTGAGTCCCTGCTCGGAAATATTTGCTAAAAAAATTTCAAGCAGGTCTTTTTTTTCTTCATCCGAATGCTCATCAGACCCCTCAAAATGATCGACTGCAGTTACCTGTTCTCTGTTGCTTGCCTTCAGGCCCTCGGCAATCCAACAAGTCGAAAGACCTTTATAAGATCCGATCTCCACCACCTCGCCTTGCCCGGGCCCCATGGTTGCCAGCAGGTATAAAGCAAACCCCTCCAGCTGACTTAAAAAACCTTGAACAGAATTGAACCTGCTACATAATTGCTGAAAAATGGATACTGTTTTGGCATGATTATAAATTGTCTGCATGGGATTCATTCTTATTGGGATTCTCCTATTTTAACTTTATAAGCTTATTAGATCTTCAGCTTTAAAATTTCTTTTGGCTCTTTTCCCCAAAACAGTATACCATTCAACAGGAGAAATACCTGTGCCCGGCCTTTTGATTGTTATGTTTAATTGGGAAAATTTTTCCCCTTTTTTTATGTTTTTGCTTGCAACAATACTTTTCCTTACAATGGTTTTGTTCTTTATTTCAGCGGGTGAGGGTTGTTTTATGCCATCACCCAAAGCAAGCTCAATATGACGTATTGCACAAACCATGCCTTTTAACTCATCCGGTTCAAGGCTGGCTTCATGATCCGGCCCCGGCATTCGCCGATCCAGTGTAAAATGTTTCTCAATGATCCTGGCGCCTAGTGCCACTGCTGCAATGGCCACTTCAATGCCGACCGTATGGTCGGAATATCCGATTCGAACAGTGGGAAATCTTCTGGCCATGGTCTGCATGGCCAGAAGATTTACCTCTTCCATTGATGCAGGATATTGAGTACAGCAATGCAAAAGAGAGATGTCATCAAGCTTCATGCCTGATTTTTCCAAGGTTTCAATGGCAAACTGGATCTCATCCAGATCTGCCATTCCTGTTGATAAAACAACCTGTTTCCCAAGCGTTCCGATCTTTTCCAGATAGGGAAGATTTGTAATTTCTCCGGAAGGTATCTTAAAAAGATTCATGCCCAAAGCATCGAGCAGATCAATACTTCTTAAATCAAACGGGCTTGATAAAAATTGTATGTTTTTTTTATCTGCATAGGCCATCAACTGCAGATGTGCTTTTTTATCCAGCTCCAGTTTTTTGAGCATCTGGAACTGGGTCTCATCCTTGCGGGTATATTTATTTTGATAGTCTGCCTTGGGCGCAGTTTTAGAACACAGGTTTTCAGTGTAAAACGTCTGAAATTTGACGGCATCGGCACCGGCTTTGGCGGCAGCATCAATTAGATTTTCTGCTGTCGCCAGATTCCCGTTATGATTGACACCGGCTTCGGCAATAATAAAGGTTTTATTCATGGATTAACCGTTTGCTTTTTTTAATCCTCTCAACAGGATCAAAATTAAACGCCTTTATTGCTTTAATATGGTTTTGGCCTCAACATCATGCATCACGCAGACTCCGGCGCTGATAACACTTTTTTCACCCACTGTGATTCCTTCACGAATAATGGCACCACTGCCAATAAAACACCCCTCTTTTATATGCGCTTCTCCATTTATAATTGCACCGGTTGAGATGTGACAATGATCCTCTACCGCAGCCCCATGTTCGACAAGAGCGTTTGAGTTAACAATGCAGTTCCTCCCGATGATAGCCCCTGCAGTGATAAGGGCATGGTGCATAATGATTGTTCCTTTTTTTATTATGGCATGTTTGGAGACGTATGCATGGGGGGACATCACAACCGGCAGGTTTACGTTCAACTTTTTCAGGGTTATAAACAGACTGATCCTTTTTTCCACACGTTTGATCTGTCCTATTGTGATTAAAAAATTATCATGGGTTTGGGCCAGTTCCGACAACTTTTCATCCCCACAAATAATCGGATATCCCAGAACTAATTCTCCTGCTTTATCCTTTGTATCAACAATTCCGGCAATATGAAACACCTTTTGCTGTTCGATTACATCAATACAGGCCATGCAATGTCCGCCACCGCCGACAAGGATAATAGGTTCGGTCATTATTTTCACCCAATCAGTGTTTTAAAATAGTCAATGGTGGTTACAAGCCCTTTCTCAAGGGTTACTATAGGCTCCCAGCCAAGTGCTTTTTTTGCAAGTGCAATATCGGGTTTCCGCTGCAGCGGATCATCAGAAGGCAGGTCTTTTAAAATAATCTTTGAACTTGAC
Organism: Pseudomonadota bacterium; assembly: GCA_018821715.1. GTDB lineage: Bacteria > Desulfobacterota > Desulfobacteria > Desulfobacterales > Desulfobacteraceae > Desulfobacula. The sequence continues at coordinate 15,571 of JAHJLN010000231.1, forward strand.
CCGGTCATTTGAATTATTTTTTGAGCAATTTCAAGAATAGTGGTTTCATCAGGATTCCCTAAATTCACCGGTCCGGGAAAACCGTCTTTTGAGTCCATCAGTTTTATAAAAGCGTCTATCATATCGCTGACATAGCAGAACGATCTTGTCTGGCTGCCGTCACCATAAACAGTGACCGGTTCATTTTTTAATGCCTGTATAATAAAATTAGATACAACCCTTCCATCATTTTGGGCCATTCTTTCGCCGTAGGTATTAAATATTCTGGCAATTTTTATCCTTAGCCCATGCTTGCGATAATAATCATGGAAAAGTGTTTCTGCGCATCTTTTACCTTCATCATAGCAGGATCGAATCCCGATGGGGTTTACATTTCCCCAGTAGGATTCATTCTGGGGGCTGATGGATGGATCGCCATATACTTCCGAGGTTGAGGCCTGAAAAATTTTAATATTCAGTCTCTTTGCCAACCCCAGCATATTGATGGCACCATGGACACAGGTTTTCAATGTCTGAACCGGGTCATGCTGATAATGGACCGGTGACGCAGGGCAGGCAAGGTTATAGATCTCATCCGCCTCAAGATAAAGTGGGAAGGTAATATCATGGCGGATAAATTCAAATCCCGGGTTATTCATGAGATGATGAATATTATTTTTTGATCCTGTAAAACAATTGTCCACACACAGGA
>JAHJLN010000232.1 GCA_018821715.1 Pseudomonadota bacterium
CGCAATTGAAAAAAGAGGTTACACAGCCCGCCCCATACCCGGAGGAGACAGGGTATCCATTGGAATTCTGCACAACAAGGGTTCGGTGGATGCTGCTCACTTTTTGGGACTTGACGGTGTAAAGGAGGTTATTCCGGTGACAAAACCGTATAAACTTGTCAGCCGGGAGTTTCAGCAGGAAAATACCCACGTTAAGGTTGGGGATGCTGTTTTCGGCAATGGAAGCTTTCCTGTAATTGCCGGCCCCTGTGCTGTTGAAAGTGAAGAACAGGTAATGTCCATTGCAAACTCTGTTAAAGATGCCGGTGCCAAACTGTTCAGAGGCGGTGCGTTTAAGCCAAGGACCTCTCCCTATTCTTTTCAGGGGCTTGGAAAAAAAGGCCTCGAGCTTTTGGCAAAAGTCAGGGAAGAAACCGGATTGCCGGTTGTAACCGAAGTTATGGATGTTGAGACTTTTGATCTGGTAGAAGAATATGCTGATGTGGTCCAGATTGGTACTAGAAACATGCAGAACTTCAGCCTGTTAAGACGTGCCGGAAAATCGGAGCGACCTGTCATTCTAAAAAGAGGCATGTCCGCCATGCTTCAGGAATGGCTCATGGCAGCTGAATATATCATGGAAGAAGGTAATAATAATGTCATCCTTTGTGAAAGAGGGGTAAGAACCTTTGTCCGACACAGCAGAAACACATTGGATCTTTCCGTCGTACCGGCTGTCAAAAAAGAAAGCCACCTTCCCATTATTGTCGATCCCAGCCATGCAGCCGGTGTCAGGGATCAGGTTATAAGCCTTGCCTATGCTTCAGCTGCTTTGGGTGCCGATGGCATCATGATTGAAGTTCACAACAATCCTGAAGAAGCCATGAGTGACGGTGCACAGTCTTTATACCCCGAGCAGTTTTTTAAAGTCATGAAAAAAATGATTGCCATCCATGATATTGTTGGAAAAAAATAATGAAAACCTTTCACGTTAAAGGCCAGTTAAGGCTTTCCTCCATCCATGTGGGTGAAAGCCTCAGAAATCTGGACAAGTATCTGCCATCCACTCAAGTTGTTATTGTCACGGATGAGAATATAAAAAAATATTATAAGAAAGATTTCCCGGATGTTCCGGTTATCACCATTGGAACCGGGGAAGGCATAAAGACGCTTTCAACCGTCGAAGCCATATTAAAAGAGCTTATCAATTATTCCTGCGACCGCACTAGCTTTATTGTGGGAATCGGCGGCGGTATTGTCTGTGATATTACAGGATTTGCAGCGTCTATTTTTTTAAGAGGCATCAACTTCGGATTTGTATCCACCTCTCTTCTGTCCCAGGTTGACGCCAGTGTGGGGGGGAAAAATGGAGTAAATCTGGAGTCCTATAAAAACATGGTGGGGGTTTTTAACCAGCCTGAATTTGTTATCTGTGACATTGACCTGTTAAACACCCTGCCGAAAAAAGAAATTTCAAACGGGCTTGCAGAGATTGTAAAACATGCACTGATTTCAGATGAAAGCATGTTTGATTTTATTGAAAATAATAAGCAAAAAGCCCTTGATCTGGATTATGATACTATTTTTAAGCTTGTCTCGGATTCCGTAAACATCAAATCGCAAGTGGTTCAGCAGGATGAAAAAGAAGCAGGGGAAAGAAGAAAACTTAATTTTGGGCACACTATTGGTCATGCCATTGAAAAAATTGAAAAAGCAGGTCATGGCCGTGCGGTTTCCATGGGAATGGTAGCGGCTGCCAGATTTTCGCAGGCAAGACATCTGATAAACCAGGAAGCGGTTTCAAGAATCTGTATGCTCCTGGAGGATCTTAATCTGCCAACCACCCTTGATTACCCTGCAAAGGATATTATCAGCGCTGCTGGAAAAGATAAAAAAAAGCAGGGCAGTGATCTGTTTTATGTTTTCCTTGAACAGATCGGAAAAGCAAAGGTTGAAAAAATCGGGTTTGATGAACTCAATAGGTTCATAGCCTCAGTTTTTAATTAATAATTTGGAATAGCTGGTATTGATGAATGAAAAACGATTGATACCAGCTATTTGTTTTTTAAGGTGAGAAATCATTTTCATGAAAAAAAAGGGTTGACAAATATAAATTTATGTAATTATGTATACATTAATGTTTTTTAGGAGAGATTGGTGGCAAAAAAAAACTTGGAAGAATTTGCGTACAAGTCAATTATCAGTTTGATTCTTGAAAATCATTTCAAGCCGGGTGATTTTCTTCTGGAAACAGAACTTGCAGACTCCCTCGAACTGAGTAGGACACCGGTCAGGCATGCCTTGGGTCAGCTGGTCGCCGAAGGATTTTTGGACAAGAAGAAAAAGAAAGGCTGCTTTATCCCATCCTCCAGTCCCCAGGATGCCAGACATGTCTTTTATGCCAGAGAACATATAGAAGGCCTGACGGCTGCTTCGGCGGCACGATATGCCACAGACAAAGATATCGAATATCTCTATGACCTGATCGAAAAAGAAAAAAATGTGAAAAATCCCGGGACACGGGAAGGGAAAATGACCTATCTTACAATCAATGAGAATTTTCATATCGGTATTGCCAGATTCAGTCGCAATAAATACCTGGAGCAGTACTGCCGGCATAGTTTCTGGCGGTCACATACCTATATCTTCTTTTTTGACAGTGACTATATGGGGCTGACGTCCGGCGGCCAGAGGATTGGACCCAGGCAGCATATAGAAATAACAAAGGCCATTGAAAATCGAAACGAAGAAAAGGCTGGAAACCTGATGAGACAGCATGTTCGAACCACATTTGAAAAGCTGTTTGTAAGGATTTAGACCGGAAGTGGTCGGGTATGATAGGGGAAATTACGTTTAGTTATGTATACATTAAAGAATACTATATAAAAATTTAACGAGGTGAAAATGAAAATTCTTGTACTCGGCGGGTGCGGTATCCAGGGAAGAACGGTGCTGCATGACCTGGCATCTGATAAAGCGGTTGCTGAGATTCTCTGTGCGGATATCCGGTTTGATGACCTGTCAAAAATTAAAGATTTTACAGATATGAGCAAAATTCAAACCATTGTCATGGATGCTCAGGATAAGGAAGCGCTTATCCATCATTATCAAAAAGTGGACGTGGTCATTGATCTTCTACCAAGGGACTTCAAGCAGTTTGTCAACCAGGCAGCTTTAGAAGCAAAGGTCAGCGTGGTAAATACCAATTACGACTATACCGCAGGAAAACTTGACCAGCAGGCAAAAGCGGCCGGGATTGCCGTTATGCCCGAATGCGGTCTGGATCCGGGAATAGATCTTATCCTTTACGGCCACGCAAAGAAAAAGTTTGATGAGCTTCAGGTGATTCAGTCCTATTGCGGCGGGTTTCCGGAAAAGAAGGCCTGTACAAATCCATTGAATTACAAACTGTCATGGATATGGAAAGGGGTATTAAGTTCAACTTTAAGGGAAAGCAGGATTATCAAGGATAAAAAGATCATTGAAATTCCAGCCATGAACCAGCATGATGACACCTTTGTTCACACCATTGATTTCCCCGGACTTGGCGAACTGGAAGCGATTCCCAATGGAGATTCCGTTTATTTCACAAACTTGATGGGATTGTCGGACACCATCGTACAAACCGGTCGGTATGCCCTGCGGTGGCCGGGTTGGAGTGCTTTCTGGCGCCCGATGAAACAACTGGGGTTTTTAAGCGATGATCCTGTAGCAGGGCTCGCCTGTGCCGTTACGCCAATGGAGTTCCTTGACAAATTTTTAGGACCGCAGTTGGCCTATAAGGATGATGAAAAAGACCTGACGGCCATGATCAATATATTTGAGGGTATCAAGGATAAAAAGAAGATAAGATTCACCAGCACTATGCTCATTGAAAGAGATCTTGATACAGGGATCATGGCCATGAGCAAAGGCGTGGGATATACCGCCGCCATTGTGGCCAGGATGATTGCAAGAGGTGACATCACAGAAAAAGGCGTGTTGTCGCCCCTCAAGCATATTCCTGCTGAAAAATTCATGAATGAGCTCAAGAAAAGAGGCATACAGATCAAAGAGGAAACCATAGTTCTGGAAGAATAATAAAGACGGGTAACATTGGTATTAAACAAATCTTTAAAAAGGAGAAAAAAATGAAACAAAAAAAACTCGTGTTAATGGTTTTTGCCCTGTTATGGACGGTTTTTTTTACGGGAACCTGTTTTGCCGGAACCTTGAGTGAGATTGTGAAGCGCGGAGAACTCAGGGTGGCAGTTCAGTCAGGAGCTGCACCCTATGCCTTTTTTGATAAGAATGGAGAACAGGCAGGCTCCATGATCGATTTTACTAAAGGAATGGCAGATGCAATGGGGGTAAAACTCAAAGTCCTGGATTATGACTGGGATGGCCTTATCCCCGCTCTTTTGTCCGGAAAAGCAGATATTCTGGCAGCTGACATGACCCCTACCCTGAAACGGGCCTTGAAAATTTCCTTTACAGATCCCTGGATTTACGTACAGCCCTGTGTTTTTACCAAAACAGATGCCAGCTATCAAAGCCTTGAAGATATAAACAAACCAGAGGTAACCGTTGGGGTCCTCCTGGGTTCCACAGGTGAAACCATTGCCAAACAATATCTGCCCAATGCAAAGATCAAATCCTATAAAGGCGGTGGCAGAATGATTGTTCAGGCCCTGATTGCCGGTCATGTGGATGCGGGTGTCAATGATGACCTTGCGGTCCTTACCGTGCTTCCGGATTTCCCGCCCAATTCCATCCGCCTTTTGGATAAACGTCTGGGTCAGGGCAAAGATCCTCTTGCCTTTGCCGTCCGTCATGATTCTGTAAATCTGTGGCAGTGGATCAATCTCTATTTTGAAACCATCCGGTCCAATGGATCATATGATAAAAATATTTCTTACTGGTTAGAAGGCACAGAATGGAAAAAAGATCACTAATCCATTGATTGCAATCAATATATGAGTTAAATCAACCAAGGGGTGTGTGTTCCCATTGTAAGGGTGACACCCCCTTTAACACAATGGATGGTACTATGCTGACCGATTTTAATTTCCGAGTCATACTGGAGTACCTGCCCCTGTTTTTAGAAGGGCTGAGATCCACGTTTTTAATTTCCATTTTATCAATTTCCCTTGCCATTGCAGCCGGAATCATTGCCTGTGCCTGCCGTATTTCAGGTATCCGGCTTATCAAGTATCCTGCCACTGCCTATATTGAGATCATCCGGTCCACACCGCTTCTGGTTCAGATCTATTTTCTGTATTTTGGGCTTCCCACGCTAGGGTTGAAAATTCCTGAGATCCAGACCGGAATCCTTGCATTGATGCTAAATTCCGGCGCATATATTGCCGAGATTATACGGGCCGGGATAACTTCCGTGGATAAAGGCCAGATTGAGGCAGGGGTTTCCTCGGGCTTGAATTATTTTCAGAGAATGCAGTTTATCATCCTTCCCCAGGCCCTGGGAGTGACGGTCCCCCCGCTGCTGGGGCAGGCCATTGTTCTGGTCAAGGATTCGGCGCTTTTGTCGTTGATATCTGTCATGGAATTAACCCGGTGCGGTCAGACCATGACATCGGAACGGTTCATGCCTGCGGAAGCCTTTTTTACCGTAGCCTTCTTTTATATGTGCATTTATTTTATGCTCAAAGCTTTGGCAGACTGGTCTCAGCGAAAACTGATCTTCAGGGAGACGTATTGATATGATAGCCTTTTATTTTGGCCGGCTTATGGAAATCTTCCCCTTTTTCCTCAAGGGGCTGTGGATGACGAGCAAGATCGCCTTTATCAGTCTTGTGACCTGTACCCTGATCGGGTTTGTCTTAGGGATTTTACGGTCAGGCAACATAATGGTTTTGAAACGCCTTATCGGGGTTTATGTCTCCTTTGTGCGGGGAACCCCTTTTGTCGTTCAGGTGTTCATCATCTTTTTTATCCTGCCCGAATGGGGGGTGCAGTTGGAAGCCTTTCCAGCTGCGCTCCTGGCCATGGCCATCATGGGTTCGGCATTTATCTGTGAAATTGTTGCCGGTGGAATTAATTCCATTCCCAAGGGTCAGTGGGAGGCAGCATCTTCATCCGGGCTGACCCTGGTTCAACAGCTCCGCCTGGTGATTGTGCCGCAGGCCATGAAGGTGATTCTGCCGCCCCTGGTAGGGCAGTATGTTCTGTTGATCAAAGACACTTCCGTGGTATCGGTGATCGGAGTCATGGAATTGACAAGGGTGGGATGGGTAACCGTGGTCAGGATTCCCGAAGGGTTGATGGTCTTTTCGCTGGTCGGGGTCCTTTATTTTATGATTTCATATCCCCTGATCCTGGTTTCCAATTACCTGGAGCAAAAAATGGCGGTTTAATTTTAGGAAGGATCCAAGGAAAAAATGATAGAATTTAGAAATGTGAACAAGTGGTTCGGTAAACTCCATGTCCTGAATCAGATCAACTTGGAAATACCAAAGGGTGAGGTACTGGTAATCTGCGGCCCCAGCGGCTCGGGCAAATCCACTCTTATCCGCTGCATCAATCGACTTGAAAAGATCCAGAAAGGCGAAATAATTGTCAACAACACCCTGGTGCACGATAACGCCACGAATCTCACAAAACTCAGGGGCAAGATCGGTTTTGTGTTCCAGCAGTTCCATCTGTATCCCCACATGACGGTGTTGCAGAACATAATGCTGGCACCAGTGAACGTAAAAAAAATTGCCAAAACAGAAGCAGAAACAATTGCCGTTGAAAAGCTCAAGCAGGTGGGGCTTTCTGAAAAATCCGGTGCGTATCCGGCTCAACTCTCCGGCGGTCAGCAGCAGCGGGTGGCTATTGCAAGAGGACTTGCCATGTCTCCTGAAATTATGCTTTTTGATGAGCCCACCTCTGCGTTGGATCCGGAGATGATCGGTGAAGTTCTGGATGTAATGGTCAATTTGGTATCCGAGGGGATGACCATGTGCGTGGTGACCCATGAAATGGGATTTGCCAAAAAAGTGGCAGACCGGGTATTGTTCATGGATAATGGAAAAATTATTGAAACCGGCACACCGGATGATTTTTTTGACAACCCCAAAACAGACCGGGCTGCTGATTTTATCAGCAAAATTTTGACCCATTAAAAGATAGGAGGTTTTTCATGAAATTAGACAGCCTGCCCAGGGTTCATCTGGCAGAATTTCCAACACCTGTCCATTATCTTGAGACACTGACAAAGGCATATAAAGGGCCTGCCATTTATATGAAAAGAGATGATCTCACTTCTCTGGGCATGGGGGGCAATAAAACCCGGAAACTGGAGTTCCTTATCGGCGAAGCGCTGAAAACAAGGCGCCGACACACTGGCTACGACCGGTGGAATCCAGTCCAATCACTGCAGGTTGACGGCAGCCGCTGCAAGAAAAGCAGGTTTTGACTGCCACCTGGTGCTGAACGGAACCCCTCCCAAGATACCTAACGGTAATCTGCTGCTGGACATAATTTTGGGGGCCAAGGTTCATTACTGCGACAGAAAAGATAGAGACAAAAGGCTTTTCCAGGTGTCGGACCAATTGTCTGAAGCTGGGAAAAACCCCTATGTAATTCCGGTGGGTGGTTCAAACAGCATTGGATCTGTGGGCTATGTCAATGCAATGCTGGAACTTAACAGCCAGTTGGATGATATGGGTGTCACATTGGATGCCATCATCTTTGCAACCAGCTCCGGGGGTACCCAGGCAGGATTGACCCTTGGGGCTAAAATTACAGGGTTCAAGGGTGATGTTCTAGGCATAAGCATTGACCAGACCAAGATTGGATCCAACCCTTTTCCCCCTGTTCTGACCCAGATAGCCAATGCCACTGCAGAAAGAATCGGGTCTGACATCCGGATAACAGAATCAGACTGTTCCCTTAATTGTGACTATCTGGGGGCAGGATATGCCGTGCCCGGGGAATTGGAATTCAATGCCATCAAAGATCTCTGCCTGTATGAAGGAATCCTGTTAGGGCCAGTGTACACTGCCCGGGCCATGGGCGGATTTCTGGATTTGATTAAAAAAGGCTGTTTTACAAAACACCACACCGTACTGTTCTGGCATACCGGCGGCACCCCTGAATTGTTTGCCTGGGCAGACCAGTTAAGGGAGGTATTTAAATAATATTCTTTAATCGGAACTACCTGTTGTTACCTTTTTCATCTTATCATATGAGAAAGTATTACAGCACTCAGTCTGGTTTTTGATTCAACGTTGAAATTTTCTTCGATATTCAACAGGTAAAAGCCCGGTATGCTTTCGAAAGATTTTTCGGAAAAAATTAGAGTCTTCATATCCCACCAAATATGAAATTTCATCAAAATTCATCTGACTGGTTTCAAGAAAAATCCGGCTGGTTTCAACTCTGACTCGATGCAGATAGGATATCGGTGTATACCCTGTGTTTGCTTTGAATCGACGTTCAAATGTGCGGCGGCTCATTCCAAACTGTCTTGCTGTCAGTTCAGGATTGAATTCACTGGCTGGATTTTTTTCAAGCCGCTCCTGGATCTCTTTTATCTCTTTGTCTGTGTGGGCTTTATTATGCTTTAACATACAATATGGTGCCTGGCTGTTTCTGCCATAATCATGGATCATCGCTTTTGAGCTTTCAATGGCTGTTGTTTTGCTGCATAACCGTTCGATTAAATAAACGGAAAGATCAATGTAAGAATTACAGGCACCTGAACACAATAATCGACCTTCATCCGTGATAATTTGATCCGGTTTCAGCTCAACTTCAGGATATCGTCTGGTAAATTCATCGGCAAACCCCCAGTGGGTGGTAGCGGATTTCCCATCTAAAAGTCCTGTTTCGGCAAGGAAAAAAGACCCCACACAGATACTTGCAATGATAGCACCTTTTTCATAATGACAGGTGATCCAGTCCAATAATTTCCTGTTTGACTCAAGGGTGGCAAAATCCGCAAACGATGAAATGATAATCACATCTGTTTTTTTAATGTCCAAGGCACTGGCGTGGGGAGATATGTTAACCGCATTAAACCCTCTAACAGACTCCCCTGTTTCAGTTACAATACAAACATCAAAATAGGGCCATTGTTCTTTTCCCATAATATAATTATAGGTTACACCTGCCTGGCAGAAAATATCCATCGTACCCATGACAGATGAGGAGAGCGCATTGTCCAATGCTAAAATAGTAATACTTATCATAATATTGACGATATAAGCATATAATATGTCGTTATTGCCTGTTCAACTCAGCATAAACATAATTTAACATATTGGCAATGCTAACTTTTTAAAAGGAAAAAATCATGGACAATAAATTTTTGGAAACGACTTATTACTGCAACCATCAACATCCCAGTATCCATTCTTTATCACGGGAATTGGTAAAAAATACCGAGAATGAACTTCAATTCATTAAAAAAGCGTTTCATTATATCCGGGATGAAATCCGGTTTGGCGGTGATATCTGGAAGGTAAGGGCCTCGGAGACATTACAAAAAAAATTCGGGCCCTGCTATGGTAAAAACGTTTTGTTTATGGCCATTTTAAGAAACAAGGGAATCCCTTGTCATCTTGCTGCAAATCCAATGTGCAGAACATTTGCAAAACCCAATGCAGGATCTGCTCATATCTTTTTTTCAAATCCTTTTATACATTGCTTTACAAAAGTAAAATGCAATGATCAGTGGATCCATCTTGATCCTACATTGGATAAAGACAACTATGATGTATTTTTCAAACCAATGGGTGTGAACTGGAACATTTGTTGGGACTCCAATGGAATGGCACCGCTTTATAATGAATCCATCATAGGAACCAGTCTTGTTTTTGATGACATTGATACAGCCTTGAAATCAAATCTCAATTCATGGTTTATATTCAAGCATGAACCCGTTTTCCTGTTGAAACTCTGGCTTTGGATGGGGAATCGAACCATGTGGGGGAAAATTGATAAAACACTTAAAAAATCCGGTATTAAAAAAACAGCAACCCCTGTTGCCCAAGCCGGAGTCCGATATCCCAGGATTGAATGATTGATGCGTCTGCTGTACTGATCTGCCGTATACGATCATATATCTAGTCATAGGTATAAAGATTGCTATTATAGCCCCCCAGTCCAAAAGGCTTCATATTCATGCCGATATCTCCGATCTTGGTAATAGATGCATCAGACTCTGGTCTGTCTGATAAGGAGGGCCGTTGTGGATACGAAAATCCAACCCTGGTTTCATTGGGTCATTAACGCTTGGTGGTTGATGCTTTTGTTAAATCCACTATTTTTTTTTCCAGGTAATCTTTTGTTTCGTATCTTGAAATTTCCATCAGTTTTTTGGTAATGTCCGACAACCTATCCATTTGTGCCTGAATTTTACTGATGTTTGAATATAGTGGGTGATCCTTGGAAATATCCATTAAGATAAGATCGAAATACCCTTGAATGCTCATCAGCGGCTGGTTCATTTCATGACAAACCGCACCGGATAATTCAAGAACCCCTTGCAGTCGGTCTTTCTCTCTGATCATCTCTTCTGATTGTCTTCTGGAAGTAACATCGGTTAGCACGGAAATTCTTTGGTCCTTTAAAAAAGAAGACCTGAATTCTATATATTTTATTTGATTGTTTTTACAGGTTATTTTAAATTCGCGATCCATTCCCAAACCAAGATGATTGCTGTCATTTACCCATGTTTCAATCACCTTTTTTCGATATTCTTTGTCTGGATATGCTTTCTTGAACCAGTCTTCTTTAGTGGGAACATCTTTAAGCGTATACCCGGTGATTTTTGTAAAATATGGATTCACATACAGGTATTTTCCATTATTATCAATTAATGCTATTCCATGGGGGGTGCTCTCAAGAATGGTTGAAAGGGTTTCCTTTTCTTTCTGGCGGGCTTTTTCTATCTGCTTTCGATGGGTAATATCATGCCAGACAGTATGGACTATTTTTTTACCGTCCTTGCCGGAACCTGTTGTCAGAAGAACCTCAACGGGAAAAATGTCTCCATTTGCCCTGATGAGATCCCATTCAAATCTATGGCTTCCTTTTTTCAGAGCAAGATCTATCATTTCTTTTGATTTTGTGAAGAAGTTCTTGCCATCCGGCTGATTGTCAGGGGATAATTCCGAAGGATGTTTTTTAAGAAGTTCGGCTTTGCTAGCGTAACCCAAAATATCCACGGCTGCAGGATTACAGTCAACAACAGTTTTGTCTTCAATTATAAAAATGGCATCTTTGGATTTTTCAAACAAAATACGATATTTTTCATTGTTTTCCAGCGCTGGATATTTTTTAATGTCTTTTTCTAATTTAAAAATTCGGTGTTCCAAGTCTTCATAAGTTGGTTTTTCTGTCATTAGAAAAATCTCCACTTTAAAATAAAGAAAGCGATCCAGATGATCCAGTGAAAATCAGCATACAAAATCTAACAGTGCAAGGCAAATTGAATTTATAAGGTAGTTAGCCTGTTTGGGATTGATTTGAAGAACCTTCATCTCTTCTTGTTTTTAATTGTCCCTTGTCATTACCAGCCGGAAACCAATACGGTCTGTTCTCATTCCCGGTATGGAATTATCCCGGCCGGCGCATCGAAGCATTGAGGTATTATCTGCAAATGATCCTCCCCTGACAACCCGAGAAGATCCGTTTCCATCATAAACAGGGTTTTTCTTAACCTGTTTTGAATAGGTCCTCTTGTTATAAATATCCTGGCACCACTCTTTTACATTGCCTGCCATATCATATAACCCAAGTTCATTTGGGGAAAAACTGCCAACTGGTGCAGTTTCACCATAAAAATTTTCTGAATTGCAGGTACCGCAGTTTGCATCCGGGCGATAGGAGTCTTTGCCCCAGAAAAAAATCACTTTTTCCCCACCATTTCGACAGGCATATTCCCATTGGGCTTCTGTGGGCAATGAAAATTTTCCAGTGCCTTTTGTGCCTAGAATTCGGATAAACTGTTGAATGTCATCAAAGGAGACATTTTCAACAGGCCGGCTTGAATCACTGTTAAACCGAGCAGGGTTTTTACCCATTAAATGGCGCCACTGTTTTTGAGTAACCTCATATTTCCCCATCCAGAACCCATCCAGGCAAACGCTATGATAAGGTGTTTCATCTTTGCTGCATTTTTCCTCTAAAGGGTTACACCCCATCTTGAAGCAGTCTTTTGGGATATAGACAAACTCCATTCCTGTGACAGGTTCTGTAAAGCTGTCTTTCCCGGAATATCTCGGCAAGGGCTCATCATCAAAAGATGCTTCACATTTTCCCGAGTATTTCCACAATTCCAGATCCTGCCAGATTTTTTCAGCCCGTTGGGAGCCGTTGTCATATGCTTTTTTAATCCAGCATTTGGCTTTGAATGGATCTTTCAATGTATCTTTTCCATTAAAATAAGCCATCCCTGTTTCGCACATGGCTTCAACATCCCCATTTCTTGCTGCCGAAAGCAGAGACGTAAGATTTGGTTGATCGTTGGCAAGAGAAAAACCTATGAAGAATAATACCAACAATACAGACCCGATGATTCTTTTCATGTTCCCTTTGTTTATCATTCTTGCAGTTTATTTGTCAGAAAAGCACCTGTCAAGAATAACTGCAAAAGGATCGATGTTTCGTTTTTTTGTAATGAGTTAAGCAGTTCAATTTTTTTTTGATTTTATTGACAAATAGGATTAAATCCTATTTAATATCATAAATTAACTATAGTTGATGGAGAAGAAAGTTGGAGTTATTCTTTACCAAATGCAAACAGCATCACCTTAAAATAACCCCCCAGCGGATTGCGGTTTATAAAGCCTTGAAAGATGCTGTGAATCATCCGTCTGCCGATGCGGTCCACAAAAAGATAAAGAATGAGTTTCCCAATATTTCTCTGGATACCGTGAACAGGACGTTATTAACATTTTCAGAAATAAACATCATAGCGATTGTTGAAGGTCAAGGCGATCCAAGACGGTTTGATCCAAACCTTGATAGCCATCATCATTTTTATTGCCTTTCCTGCAATGAGATTTTTGATGTTTATGATGAGGCTTTAAACGCAATCAAAATTCCTGAAACCATTGAGAACAAGTTTACAATTACAGGCAAGCGCCTTTGTCTTCAAGGCTTTTGCAATAAGTGCAATTGCCGGGAAAAGGGAAAAAGGATTGCATAAACCAAGCGTAAAAAACAGCATTATAACTGCATAACCATTGGTAGATTAAGGAGGAAAAATTTATGGCAAGCGTAAAAGGAACCCAGACTGAAAAAAACCTGTTAAAAGCATTTGCAGGGGAATCCCAGGCAAGAAACCGGTACACCTATTTTGCCAGTGCAGCAAAAAAGGAAGGCTTTATTCAAATTTCTGATATTTTTGCAGAAACTGCAGACCAGGAAAAGGAACATGCAAAACGGTTTTTCAAATTTCTTGAAGGCGGAGAAGTTGAGATCATGGCTGCTTTTCCTGCCGGTGTCATCGGATCCACCCTTGAAAATCTGAAAGCAGCGGCAGCAGGAGAAGAATTTGAATGGACAAAACTGTATCCTGATTTTGCCGCGGCTGCCAGGGAAGAAGGCTTTGATGCCATTGCCATGGTGTTTGAAATGATTTCCGTGGCAGAAAAACAGCATGGGAAAAGATATGCCGACCTTGCTGTTAATATCGAAAATGGAACAGTGTTTAAAAAATCAAGCCCGGCAAAGTGGAGATGCAGAAACTGCGGATATGTTCATGAAGGTCAAGAGGCTATTGAGATGTGTCCGGCTTGCGCCCATCCCAAGGCTCATTTTGAACTGCTGGCTGAAAACTGGTAGCACCTGGTCTTTTTCTGCAGGATTTTAAGGGGCCACAGCTTTTAATGAATCATCAAAAGCTGTGGCCCCTTATTTTTTCTGGGCGGTATTGATTAATTGACAAAGAATGAAGAAGAACATATATTTACAGGATATTTTTAAACTATAACCACAAATTTAGGACGGTTGTCATGGCACAAAATATAATTGAAATTGATGATGATTCCTTTGAGGAGATAATTCTCAAATCAGATAAACCGGTAATGGTAGATTTCTGGGCGCCCTGGTGCGGTCCCTGTAAGGCCATTGCTCCGACGGTTGAGGCGCTTGAAAAAGAATATGGTGACAAGATGACGTTTGTAAAAGTCAATGTGGATGAAAATCCGATCAGTCCCAGTAAATATGGTGTTCAGGCAATTCCCACCCTCATTTTCTTTAAAAACGGAGAAATAGCAGATCAGATCACCGGCATGGTTGCCAAAGAAAAACTTGAAGAAACCATCAAAGGGATCTTGTAAGGAGAGGGTATAATGACAAAGACGGACTATGACCTTGTAATTATCGGTGCAGGCCCTGCCGGCCTGACAGCAGGAATCTATGCTGCCAGGGCAAGGATGAAAGTCCTTGTTTTGGAAAAAACCGTACCCGGCGGTCAGATTCTGGTAACCGACTGGATAGAGAACTATCCGGGTTTCCCCGAAGGCATTTCCGGATATGATCTTGCCGAAAAAATGAGAATCCAGGCCCAGGACCTGGGATTAAAGATTGAAACAGCAGAGGTCCATTCCCTCAATCTTTCCGGGGAATTAAAAGAGATCGTTCTAAAAGACAGTCGCATCACCGCTAAAAGTCTTATTATTGCATCCGGCGCATCGCCGAGATATCTTGGCATCGGCGAGGACAGGTTCATCGGAAAAGGCGTTTCTTTTTGTGCCACTTGTGATGCCCCTTTTTTCAAGGAAAAAACAGTTGTTGCTGTTGGCGGTGGAGATACGGCAGTCCAGGAAGCCATCTTTTTGACAAAATTTGCAAAAAAAGTATATCTGGTTCACAGGAGAGACGAGCTTCGAGCCGCAAAAATACTCCAGGAAAGAGCCTTTGCCAATGATAAGATTGAGATGATCTGGGACAGTGTGCCAACCGGAATAGAAGGCTTTTTTGGGGTAGAAGGCGTTAAAATAAAAAATGTAAAAACCAATGAAGAAAGAACTATAAAGGCTGACGGCTGTTTCATCTGGATCGGTATTTTGCCAAACACCTCATTTTTAAATGATGCCGTCAAAACAGATGAATTTGGATTTATTCTTGCAGACGCAACAATGCAGACATCCGTACCCGGCGTATTTGCTGCCGGTGATGTAAGAGATACCCCGTTACGGCAGATATCAACCGCCGTAGGGGATGCTGCTATTGCTGCTGTGTGTGCTGAACATTTTATTGAGAACCTATAATTATGAAAAAGTTATTTGTAGTTTTGACGATGATCGTACTGCTTAGTGGATGTTCTTTATTTGAATCTTCACATGACATGGGAAAAAGTGCTGAAGAACTGGCTTCTGAAGGAGCTTCCGCCTTTATTTCAGAAGATTATAAAACAGCCATAAAAGCATATACAGATCTTAAGGACTGGTATCCGTTCAGCCGGTATGCCAGCTTGGCCGAACTTAAAATTGCGGATGCGCATTTCAGTCTTGAAGAGTATGATGAAGCCATCCTCGGCTATGAAGAATTTGAAAAAATGCACCCCAAAAACGACGCCATCCCATATGTTATTTACAGGACCGGGCTTTCCTGGTTTAACCAATTGGGTACAGTGGACAGGGATCACACGCCGGCGAAAAACAGCCTGATTCAGTTCAACCGCCTTATGGATCAATTCCCTGAAAATGAGTATGCCAAACCTGCAAAGGAAAATATTAAAAAGTGTTTGGACAACCTTTCCGGACATGAACTTTATGTGGCCAATTATTATATGAAAGCAAAAAAATATAAAGCTGCATTAAAAAGATACGAATATATTGTTGAAAATTATCCAGAGTCAAAAGAAAGCAAAGAAGCAATGATTAAAATTCCTGAGTGCAGGGCTTTGGCAAATAAAAATTAAAAAATTCTTTACTTTTATTTGGTTTTGAGGTATTGATTCCAGGTTATTTTTTTTGTTATAAAGATTTTTCTTTTAGGAGTATAAAAATGTCGAAAGAATGTGCAATCTGCGGGAAAAAACCACTGGTCGGCAACAATGTCAGCCATGCCCATAATTTGAATAAGAGAAGATTTAATCCAAACCTTCAAAGAGTTCGTGCCCTTATTAAAGAAGGGTGTGTTAGAAAAATAGATGTGTGCACCAGCTGTATTAAAGCAGGAAAAGTAACCAAAGCCGCATAAGCCGCCTCTTTTTTGTTCAGTTTAAGTTAACCAAAGATTCCGGTTCGGGCAATGCTGTCATGCTATGCCCGAACCTTTTTTTGTTTAACCTGCATCTAAAGGATCTTTGAGGCCAGCTCTGCCAGTTCTGAACGTTCGCCTTTTTCAAGATTGACATGGGCATAAACGTTTTGTCCCTTCATTTTTTCAATGATAAAGGCAAGCCCGTTTGTCTGGCTGTCAAGATAGGGGTGGTCTATCTGAAAAATATCTCCTGTAAATACAATTTTAGTCCCTTCTCCTGCCCGGGTAATAATTGTCTTTACCTCATGGGGCGTTAAATTCTGGGCCTCATCCACAATAAAAAATACTTTTACAATGCTTCTGCCACGGATATAAGAGATGGGGGTAATAACAATTTTTTCTTCTTCAATCAACTGTCTTATCTGCTTTGCATGACCATTGTTTTCATTAAAATGATTCTGAATTACTGACAGGTTGTCATACAGCGGCTGCATATAAGGATCCAGTTTGGAGGCAACATCCCCTGGAAGGAAACCGATATCCTTGTTGCTTAACGGAACAACCGGCCGGGCAATAAAAATCTGCCGGTAAAGCCGTTTGTTTTCAAGGGCTGCGGCAAGGGCCAAAAGGGTTTTCCCCGTCCCTGCTTTCCCGGATATTGTCACAAGGGGAATATCAGGGTTTAACATGGCGTTCAATGCAAATGTCTGCTCTGAATTCCGGGGTTTTACGCCGGAACATACCCTTGGCTGAATCCGTTTTACGGTCTGGCTGGCGCCGTCAAAAAACGCCAGTGCTGATGTCGAACCGTTTTTTAAAATCACGTTTTCATTGGTAAAGAATGCTTCATTCCGGGCCAGCTTTGATAATTGAACCTCATAGGGCTTTTGATAAAGATCCTCCATTATGTCTTCACTGACATTCTCCATCACCTTGACGCCGGTATACATTTCAGAAATATTTTCAACATATTTTGAATTGTAATTCTCTGTTTTCAAGCCGATGGATCTGGCCCTTAATCTTAGGTTTACATCCTTGGTCACAAAAATTACATTTTTAAAATCATGCTTTTTGGCAACAGTGTAGGCAGTATTCAATATCCTGACATCAGGGGTAATTTCATAGAAATTTTTTTTAATTTTCTCATGCAGCGGCGTTTCAAGCAGGATTGATATTTTCCCCTTTCCCTTATCAATGGGTACGCCGCCATTCAAAATGCGGTCACTGGACAAGGCATCTAAAGACCGTAAAAAATCTCTGGCATTGCAATTTATGACGCCGTTTCCTTTTTTGAATTTATCAAGTTCTTCTATAACCGTGATGGGAATATAAATATTATTGTCTTTGAACTGGTGAAGGCAGCTGCTGTCATGGAGGATTACATTGGTGTCCAGAATAAAGATTTTTTTCATCGGCATCTCCGCAATTGGTTAAGCAGTTATATCCATATCTGAAATCATAGATAAATATAAAAAACTTGTAAACATTTTGTTGAGCAACAGGGAAAAAATAAAGGAAAGGAAAGTTATTCAGTTCTGATGATCCGTTTGACATCGGTTACTTTTTTAACTTTTCTGATATCCGACATGATGGTTCGAAGCTGAGTGGTACTTTCAACCAGGATGGTAAAATAGAACAGGCCAAGACCTGTTTCCTGGGTTTCAGTCCTGGCATTTAAGATGTTTGATTTATGTTTGCTGATCACCGAGGCAATATCTGCAAGAAGCCCAAACCTGTCATCTGTCCGGATTTTAATACTGGCAGGATAGGATTCGGTAAAATCATCACTCCATTGGACTTCAATCTGGCGCTCGTTGCTCATTTTCATAACATTCAGGCACCCTTTTCTGTGGATGGTCACCCCCTGGCCCTGGGTGATGTAACCGATGATGGGATCTCCGGGAAGCGGGTTACAGCATTTTGAAAACTTCACCAGAATATCATTGAGTCCTTTGACGATAATCCCGGTACTGTCTTTTTTCTTTCGCCTGCCCACCAGTTTCTGAAGAAGACCGCCTTCTTTTGCTTCAGGTTTTTCAAGTTCAGGCAGGGCCTTGTTCAAAAGCTGCAAGGGGGTGAATTTTCCAAATCCAACATGGGCGATGAGGTCGTCAACGGTTTTAAACCCAAAGGTATCGGCAACCTTTTTTATTTCTCCTGATTTTACCAGGGCATTAAAATTCTGATTTTTCTTTCTAAAGGTTTTTTCACACATCTCGCGCCCCAGAGAATAACTTCTTTCTTTTTCCCGGGTATTGATCCAGGCGCGTATCTTAGTCCTTGCCTTTACCGTCTTTACAAAATTTAGCCAGTCCGTGCTTGGGGTATGGCCTTTGGTTGTGATGATTTCAATGGTATCGCCGGTTTTCAGATGATGGGTGAGGGGCACTATTTTTCCGTTAACCTTTGCGCCGGTGCACTCTGCACCAACTTCCGTATGGATCATATAGGCAAAATCAACCGGTGTTGCTTTTTTAGGAAGAGTCCGGATTTCTCCTAAGGGGGTGAACACATATATTTCATCGGGATACAGATCAATTCGAACGTTTTCCAGGAATTCATCCGGATCATTATAATTTTCCTGGTTTTCCACAAGGTTTCTGATCCATGCAAACAACTGGCCCGTACTTTCATCAATTTTTGCGCCTTCCTTATAACTCCAGTGGGCCGCGATTCCGGATTCTGCAATCTGGTCCATATCACGGGTTCTAATTTGAATTTCAACCCGTTCCCCTTTCGGGCCGACAACCGTGGTGTGAATGGATTGGTACATATTGGGCTTGGGGTTACCGATATAATCTTTTATTTTGTAGTATATCGGTTTCCACATGGAATGGATGGCGCCCATGGCGGCATAGCACTGGGGAACCGTATCCAGAATAATTCTAAAGGCAATGATGTCATAGACCTCATTGAATTCAAGGTTCTGAGATATCATCTTCTGGTAAATGCTGTAATGCTGCTTGTATCTGCCTTTTATTTCAGCATCCAGCCCCATTTCCTTCATTTTCCCCTGCAGTTTTGCATTTACCTCCTTGATGTAATCTTCTTTTTCATCCCTGGCTTTATTCACCAGTGCATCAATGCGTTCATATTCATCTCTCAGGGTATAATAAAAGGCAATTTCCTCCAGCTCGTATTTCATCCAGAATATCCCCAG
This sequence comes from Pseudomonadota bacterium, assembly GCA_018821715.1. GTDB lineage: Bacteria > Desulfobacterota > Desulfobacteria > Desulfobacterales > Desulfobacteraceae > Desulfobacula. Next base: position 19,286 of record JAHJLN010000232.1, read on the forward strand.
GCGTGCGGCAATGGGGGCATAGATATCAAGGGTTTCCTGGGCAATGGCTGCCTGTTTTTCAGGGCTTCGGTGATACTTGAGGGTTCTCATGTTGTGAATCCTGTCCGCAAGCTTGATCAGAACCACACGGATATCATCTGCCATGGCCAGAATCATTTTTCGCAAACTTTCCGCCTGTTGTGCTATTTTGGTTGAAAACGGCAGAACAGAGAGTTTTGTTACACCGGAAACAATATGGGCAACACCCGGTCCAAACATCTCTTCAATGTCTTCTCTTGTTGCCGGGGTATCTTCAATGACATCATGCAGGAGGGCTGCGGCAATGCTCTCAACATCCAGCCGCATGTCGGCCAGAATACTTGCCACTTCAAGGGGATGGGACAGATACGGTTCTCCGGAAAGGCGGACCTGGCCGTCATGAACCCTTGCTGAGTAAATATAGGCCCGGTCGATTATATCCGAATCGCCACCAGGATTATACTCATATATTTTATCCAGTATGTCGGTAATTCTAATCATGTGCCATGCTTAATATGCTTTTGAAAACAGTACTCTTCTGGAACTTGCATTATCGCAACAAATGCATTTGCCTTCTTCTGTAGGACTGTCAAACGGAATACAGCGGATGGTGACGGACAACTCTTTTTTAATTGTTTCCTCACAGTCTTGTGACCCGCACCAATGGGCCATAACAAAGGCCCCATTGTTAAATCCCTTGGCTTTTTTATACAGCTTGTAAAATGCTTTTTTATCATCTATCTCAACCGTGTTTTCGTTTCTATAGTTGATTGCCCGGTTATAAAGATTGTCCTGGATATTATCCAGAATATCTGTAATCTGATGAATAAATTCTTCCCTGTTCATGGATAGCTTTTGACTGGAGGGTTCATCCCTTCTGGCCATAACAACACAATTTTGTTCAATATCTCTGGGGCCCAGTTCAATCCGGACAGGAACGCCTTTTTTCACCCAGTCCCAGCCCCTGGCCCCACCGATATCCCTGGCGTCAAGTTCAACCCGGATTTTTTGGCCGTGAAATAATTTTTCTTCCAGCGCGTCTTTAAGGCCCCGTGTGCTTTCCATTATGACTCGACTGTCCTCATCTTTTTTGAAAATCGGAAGAAGAACGACATGGGCCGGTGCAATCCGCGGCGGAACCACCAGGCCGTCATCATCCGAGTGCACCATGATCATTCCGCCGATCATCCGGGTGGAGGTTCCCCAGGAGGTGGTCCAGGCATAGGCTTCTTTTCCTTCCTCATTCTGGAATTTAATGCCGGATCCTTTGGCAAAATTCTGGCCCAGAAAATGGGAGGTGCCGGCCTGAAGTGCTCTTTTGTCCTGCATCATGGCCTCAATACAGGTGGTATCATCTGCGCCGGGAAACCGTTCTGAAACCGTTTTGCTGCCCCTGATCACGGGCATGGCCATGTATTCTTCAACAAATTTTGTATAGACATCCAGCATGAGAAGGGTTCTCTCTTTTGCTTCCTGCTCAGTGGCATGGGCGGTATGGCCCTCCTGCCATAAAAACTCACTGGTTCTTAAAAACATCCGGGTCCGCATTTCCCATCGAACCACATTGGCCCACTGGTTTAAAAGAACGGGAAGGTCCCGGTAACTGGATATCCATTTGGACATGGATTCTCCGATAATGGTTTCAGATGTGGGCCGGACGATCAGTGGTTCAGCAAGTTTTCCAGCCGGTTTCAACCCGCCCTTGCCGTCTGGTTCAAGTTTGTGATGGGTGACAACAGCACATTCTTTTGCAAACCCTTCCACATGTTCCGCTTCTTTTTCAAGATAGCTTAACGGGATAAACAAGGGGAAATAAGCATTTTTTACACCGGTTTCCTTGAACAGGATATCCATCTGCTGCATGATATTTTCCCAAATTGCATACCCCCATGGTTTTATTACCATACACCCCCTGACAGGTGAATTTTCAGCCATATCCGAGGCTTTAATAACTTCCTGGTACCAGGCTGGGTAGTCTTGCTCCCGGGTTGGCGAGATCGCTGTTTTATTCTTTTTTGCCATTAACTTCCTCCGAATTCTTAGTCATATTATCAATTTCATCCAGCAATTGATCCACAAGTTTATCCTGGTCTATTTTCCGTATCACTTTTCCTTTTTTAAACAGAATCCCCATGCCGTCACCCCCGGCAATGCCGATATCGGCTTCTTTTGCTTCACCAGGACCGTTTACAACACATCCCATAATAGCAACTTTAATCTGGGAAGACTGTTCAAGTAAAGCTTTTTCTATTTCCTCGGCAATTTTAAAAAGATCAATTTTACACCGTCCACAGGTGGGACAGGAGATCAACTCAGGGCCACGGCTTCTGATTCCCAACGCCCTTAAAATTTCATAGCCGGTTCTGATTTCTTCAACCGGATCACGTGTCAATGAGACCCGCAGGGTATCACCCAGGCCCTCGGCCAGCAGCATGCCGATGCCGATGGCCGATTTTGTGATTCCGGCATAAAGCCCGCCTGCTTCTGTTACACCGACATGAAACGGTACAGTGGTTTTGGGTGCCAAAAGCCGATAGGCGGTCACAGTTCTTGAAACATCCGAGGCTTTCAGGGAAACCTTGATATTATAAAAATCTAAATCTTCCAGAATTTGTATATTTCGCAAGGCACTTTCCACCATGGCTTCAGCCGTTGTACCAAGGCGCTGTTCAATCTCTTTTTCAAGGGAGCCTGCATTCACACCGATTCTTATGGGAATGTCGTGATCTTTTGCACACGCCACAACAGCCCTTATTTTTTTGGCCTCGCCGATATTTCCCGGGTTTATCCTTAAGGCATCGGCACCTGCCTTTGCAGATGCCAGGGCCAGCCGGAAATCAAAATGGATATCGGCAATGAGGGGAATGGTGATCTGCTCTTTGATTTTCTTAATGGCCAGCGCAGCCTCCATATCCGGAACCGCTACCCGGATGATTTCACACCCGGCTTTTTCAAGCGAAAGAATCTGCCGGACCGTAGCCGCCACATCCTGGGTCTGGGTATTGGTCATGGATTGGACGGAAACAGGCGACTTGGAACCTATCTTGACTTTTCCGATACTGATCTGACGCGTTGGGCGTCTTTCCTGAACCAGTGACATCTTAAGCTATCCTGCAATATCTAAAATTTAAAAGCTTACAGCCATTTGTTTCAACTGTAAGCCGAAATCATTCAACTTTTCGAAGATTAAGATATCAAAGCTGTTCTTTTTATTCAAGACAAGTGTCTTTTAAACTTGGGGTAATGGCAAATAAATTTTAAATTTTTATCGGGTTATGGTGTGTTTAATCTCTTTATAGCCTTTTTTTCTCCCAGCCCAGCCGCTTTTTTATAGTACATCATGGCTGTGGCTGTATTTTTTGTAACCCCATTTCCATACTCATATTCGTTCCCCACCATAAACAGCGCTTCGGGAAGATTTTGCCTTGCTGCCATATCAAACCAATTAAATGATTTGAAAAGGTCTTTTTCAACCACCATCCCTTTTTTATACATGACGCCAAGGTTATATTGGGCATGCGAATCTCCCAGATTTGCAGATCTGAAAAATAAATCATAGGCCTTTTTCATATCTGTGTTCACACCCCGCCCCTGGGAATAAATAACACCTAAGTTATATATGGAGGATGCATTATTTTGTTGGGCAGATTTTTCATACCACTCACGCGATTGTTTATAATCTTGTTTCACCCCCTTGCCATTAAAGTACATATGCCCCAAAAAATTCTGTGCACCAGCGTGCCCCTTTTCAGATGCCTGTTTGAATTCTATAAAGGCCATTTTATCTTTGTTTTCTTTAAGATATCTATTGCCTGCAATGACATGTTCGTCAGCGCTTTTTTCTATGACATATGACTGTGTTCCATTAATGGTAGCAACTGAGGTTTTTATATTTTCTTTTCTTTTTTCCGCAGGGGATATTTTTGCTGTCAGGCCGACCATGGGCCGGCCGATCATATCAACCGGTGCAGCATCTATTGTACCCTGTCCTGATTTTATCACTTTCCACTGGCCCACCTCCATTTGCCGGCCCGACGACATCTTGAAATACAGATCAACCCGGCTTCCTTCCATAACCTTGCCCGACTCAAAAACAGTTATGGTAACAGAGTCTTTATCCACTTTGATGACTTTTCCTGTGAACGATTCTCCCGAACTTTGGCCTGGAGTTTGGTCCTGCACGGTTGATTCTGCTGGAATGGTTACAGCATCATCGCCTTTGTTGATAACAGTCAACGCGACCCGCATCCCCTTTTCAAGTATGCCTTCTATTGAAATGGGGGCCAGTTCAACAAGTCCCGGAGAAACCGAATGCACGACAAACCGGCCGGTATATGCGTCCAGAAACCCCCTGTTGAGCATCCGAACCAGATCCCCGTCAAAAAGACCTAATTGCCCGTCCACTTCCACTTTTATGATTTCAGGCCCCACACTGATGATACGTCCCTCAAATCCAAACGTCAGGCATGGAAAAAACAATGCCGCAATGATAATAGTTGTCAGACGCCTCATCCGTATGGTTTTTAGTAAAGATATCCGCATACCTGTTCTCCTTTTTTAAGGTATCCTGCTGACCCATAGACTTTTGATTCCAGGGCAATAAAATTTAAGGAACATTTTCCCCTGGTGGCTGAGCATTTTGTCCTCTGGAATTTTGGCGGCCAGTTGGAAACCGGGCAATCCACTTTTCTTCCGCCTGTTTTTCCAGGAATTCCTGCCATCAGGTTCACTCCTTCCAGGCAGGAGTACCATCTGCCGGTTGTATTCCAGACACCCTTAACATCAGCTCCCTGCATGGAGCACAGACTGTTTTTATTATCTGCGGATGAAGCGCTGCCGCTGTTTGACGGGTTGCCGCCGCTTGATCTGTTGTTTCCGCCCGGGTTGTTCATTTGAGACCACATATTAAACAAATTGTTAAAAACCGCCTGAGTCTGTTCCTGCTGCTGGCGTCTTCTTTCCTGTTCCTGCTGGTAGGCTGCCTCTTGCTGTCTTCTTTGCTCGGCCAGCCAATCCACACATTTTCCGGTGGTATAATCCAGGGTATAAGGGCTTTGACATGCACACTCCACCTGTTCGGTTACATAATTCCATCTTGGGGCGCTGCCCGGTAAGCGGGAACAGTCTGCATTGGCCATGGCTGCCTCCTGTTTGCTTATACACCGGTTGAGTTGTTTTATCCATTGGGTTCCGTCAGGACATTTACAGGCCGGCTTATTGCCTTGATCATCCCAGGCAGCGATGGATCCGGGATATTGCGAGCAGTCAACCGTCTCCAATGCCAGTTGTTTTTGGCCGATACATGCACTCCTGTCTGAATTCCAGGCTGCTCCCGGCAGACAGTCACACATTACCCTGCCCTGGATATCATCCCAGACCGGCCGGGTATTGGGATAAAAGGAACAGTTTGCACTGGCAAGCGCTGCCTCTTTTTGAGAAATGCACCGTGTCCGGGCGGCATCCCAGACCGTATCACCGACACATCCGCACCCGGGCTTGTTGTTCGGCGTATCCCATACTGCTTGAGACCCCGGCCATCTGCTGCAGTCGGTCTCTGCAAGCCGGCTGTCTTTATCCATGAGTTTATCATAATGTGACAGGGTGATGGTTGTCCCTTTTGCAAGGCGTTTGGTTCTGCCGGGATTTTGCGTCTCCACGACTTCAGACTCCCCTGCTGACGGCGGTTTGCCAAGACTGGTTTTTGCCACACCAAATCCTTTTTTCTCTAATATGGAGTTGGCATTTTCCAGTTTAAGTCCTTTAACATCCGGCGGGAATACCCTTTCCATGATACCGTCGGCCAGCACTGTACAAAAGGCTCCGTCAACAGCTGCCGTGTTTGCCCGTTCAACATATGCTTTTGACAGATCGATAAGATAGGCCATGTTCTGATAGCTTTGATCCAGGGCTTCAATGGTTTTGCTATTCTCATCAAACCCTTTTTTCACCCCTTCGTATAAGGCAGATATTTTCTTGACCCTCTTTTCTCTTTCCTCCCAGGTTTTTGTTACACTCTCAAGGGATGCGGCCACCTCTTTGGGACAGTCATCAATATTGATGGTACCGGCTTTCTTTTTTAAGTCGTGTATCCGCTTTTTCACTTTTTCGCTGGAATCTGTATCCAGCAGACCTGCAAATTGTTTTTCCAAATCCAATAAAGTGGTCTGGGATGATTCCTTTAAAGATTTAGACCCTGCGGTCTGATTTTTTCCGGTCAAAAGGCTTAAGGATGCCGTATCAATGGCTTTTTTATTTTCTGCAGACACGGCAGTCTGTCTTTTAATCCCCTCATCCACACCGGACCTGGTTTTCTTATCTAAAGACAGTCCATTCTTGGCCATGGTTTTACTCTTTTCATATGCAAGGTCTGCATCTTTTACCATCTGCTTGGCTGACACTAAAAGTTGTCTTAATTCATTTTTCTGACGCTTTATCCAGTCATAGTTTTGATCATGCCGGGCATCTGTTGTTGTGGAGTCATTTAGACCATTGGTCATCTCACATATTTTCAGACTCAGTGTTTCAAGTTCATGGGTGATCTCAACCACCTTTGCTGCGTTTTTCTCCATTTTGGAGTGATCTTTTTTTATTTCCTCATGATTGTTCTTCAACTCTTTGGTCTGGGTGGAAAGCTTTTCCAGGCTGCTTTCAAGTAAAACAAGCGTTTTTTCGTCTTCCTTTAATGCTTTTGAAATATCGGTTGCCGCCTTTTTTGATTCATTGCATTTTTTTTGTGCTTCTTCAGACAAATTTTTTGCCTGGTTTAAATCTTTTTCTATTTGATCCAGTTTTTTTGTATCCAGAACCCTGTAATAATTTTCAAACTGCTTGAAAAGGGCCTCTTTCCTTGCCTCAAGAATTTTTGCCCTTTCGTTGAAAAGGGTTCTTTTGTCGCCTTTGTTATGTCTGAAGGCCCAAGTATAGAGCTTTTTAACAATCTGGGCAGATGTGATCCCCAGAAGCATATTATAATCAAAGCTGTTCTGGGTTAAATTAAGATCGTTTTCAACATATTTTGCCTTTATGGTTCTCAGTTTGCCCTGTGTTTCCCTGTATACATTTTTTATATCCTCTTTCCACTCATTTACAATGGCATCGTCTTTTTTAGGATTCCCTGTTAAAAAATCGGGGCCGGTGAGGATGCGGATCTGCTCCTTGTCCTCCTTTTCCATTGAAAATAAGGTTTCCAGTTCTTTACGCGTATCCCAAATGGTTTTATATGTTTGAAGATAGGTTGCGCTGATCTTTATTTTTTCTTTGTACTCTTCCCAGATTTTCGGTTCCCAGAGTTGTTCCCTTTTAACACCGTGGAACCAGTCCCGGACGTTGCTGTAAATTTCCCAGATATCTCCGCCCACCTCGTTTTTAAAATTTTCTTCTACTTCATCCTTGATCCCAAGCTTGCTGGCAATACTCATCAATTCTTCCAGGATTTTCTGGTCATTGCCGTCCAGGACAATTTTTTCAGTTTCCCTCCTTTTTTCAAGCTCTTTTTTCAGATGATATAAAAACTGCAATTTTACTTTTGCCCATCTTATCTGCCGCATGTAAACATAGTATAAATCCGTTACCTCTCCCAATTTATAATTTTTAGATACTTCATCAAGGTACATGAGCACATTGTCATTTGCCCGGATATTCAGCCAGAGCATTTCATTGACCTTCATCCAGTTGGCCAGATTATCCTGATACTTGTGCGAGGGAAAAGATTCTGTCCTTTTATTGGGGTCAACCTTGGCATATTTGGACCACCAGATATCCATCTCCTTGACCTCTTCCCCCATTTTTTCAAGCTCCTGGGCCATATCGATCTTGGTCTGTCTGTATTCCGTTGTTTTCAGGGTCCATTTTGTGATTTCAAGATCATACCCGTGCTTGACCGTTTCACTGATTGCAAACACGGAATTGGCATAGAGTTCATCGATAAAAAGATTCAACTCTTCTGTCCAGACTGTTTTCCATGCTTTGTTCCCAAGATCATTGCTTATGGCATAGATGGAATTCACTAAGGCCACCGGAGGCAGCAGAGTGGTCACCGAATCCCATGCAGCGCTGTAGTACTGGCCCATGACAATATTTTCAACCGTACCGCTGCCTGGGACACGACGTCTGAAGAATTCAACAGCAAATTTTTCCCAGTCGCCGTCTGCCAATGCAGTGTAATACACCGGGAGTTCATCCTTCAGGCTTATCAGGGCCATGGCTGTCATTGCGCCTTGTGCGCCTTTGCTGCTTTCAAGTGCCTGGCTGAACTGCTTGTTGATATTTGTGATCCCCCTTGCGGCATAGTTATCCAGCAGCATGGAGTTCAAACTGGATTCTGCTTTCACGTACATCTGGCCGCTTTTGTCTAAAAACCGTTTAAATTTTCCTTGATGCACATCCTTCCATTTTTTTTCAAATTTGGTTCCAGCCAGATAGGTTTCAACCTTTTGCCCCAGAGTCGCGCTTCTTGCCTCTGCCAAATAAGTTTTCCACTCACCGGTATGAAGATCATCCATCAGGGTATCATCCAGAATATCCAGATACCCGTTCAGTTTCAGCGGCGCGTTTGCAAGGGATGTAAGGGATGCCACGGCAAAATCAATATTTTTATTCCTTGAATTTTTACTGCTCACCTCAATGTTTTTCTTTATAAATTCCAACTGGGCTTTAGCCTGGTCATCAAGAATTTCCAACCCCCATTTGGATGTGTAGGCTTTATATTCCGTATCAAACTGCTTCATTAATTTCTCAAATTGAGGCGGCACTGTTTTAACGCCGATGTGAGAATCGTGCATCACAACATTTTCAATGTTCATCATCTCATAGAGTTTTTTAATTGTAAGGTTGTGTTTTTTGGCAGTGAACTGATCTTTGGGATTCATGAATTTTTTTATTTTCTCATAGTTGAGCTCAAACCCTTTAACGGCATTGTCCCACATGACATGATTACAATCATCCCAAAATTGTTTGATTATCGTTTCTTTGGTCTTTATCTGTATTTCGGAAAGCCCTTTTGTGTTTTCAGAGCCAAGTTTGATATCAAATGGGATCTCCTGTTTGATATCCTTAAAGTACTGTTTTATGATATCAACCGGTTCCACATCCGGCAGCCGGCCTTCTTTTATGGCAATCAGCTGATCGACAAAAGAGGAAAGTGTTTTGGTATTCACCAGTGAATTTTTAATACTGCCGGGCGCAATGCCGAATTCTTTTTGCAGGGCATCAAAACTTCTTTCCAGGTATTTTGCCGCTTTTATAAAGGAGTCAATATCACCTGCTATATTTTGATTTTTAATATCCTGTTCAAAGTGCCGTATCATTTCAAGGCTGGTGCCAGGTTCCGTGGGATGCTTTACATTGATAAGGTCGGGAATCTTAACATCTGCAAATTTTCTGTCCAATACAACTTCCATTAAGGCCAGTTTCCCGTTGATCCCTTCTCCTTCCCCGTTTTTAAGCTGACCATCCTTTATCTCATATACTTTTTTTGTTTTGATATAATCCTCGGCAAAGGCCTGCCCGTGCTTCCCTAAATACACCTCATGCTCGGCAAGGCCATGGGCTGTGACAGGGGTATCAAAGGCTTCTGCACTTAAACGGACATGGGTCTTAAGATCCGCTTCAATTGCCTTTTTCATTTCAAAGGCAAGGGCTAAATCACCACTTAAAATACAGGCATCAATATCCATGTCAAATGTGAGCCCTTCCGCCTTTGTACTGGACCAGCTTCCAATCTCAGCAAAAAACAGTTTGAACTTATGTCCGTTTTTAGTTGTTCTGCCCCTGAATTCCAGACTGATCTTTTTAACGGATTTCATGAAAGTCTCATGCCGGTATCCAAGCAATTTTGCTTCTACCGTTGAACCACCCTGTGAATTTTTCTTTCCCAGAATATAGTCAACGCCCTCTTGACCCAGTTGATTATGAAGGTCTTTTTTAACTTTCTGAAGCATGTGCCTGGCTTCTTTTCCCTGAGGGAGATCCATTTCAGAAAGGCGATGATAGAACTCTTCGGGTTGCATTGAGTTATTTTTAACATACAGAAGATTCTGGGCAATCTTCATCTCAATGCTTTTCTCTCCTTTTTCAAAAAATTTTTGAACCGTTGATACGATATTATGGTAGCTCGGTTTGGGGGGTGCCGTATCCTTGTCTTCTTTTTTTTGGCTATCCTCCTGGGAGGTATTATTTCCTACAGGATCTGTAGCATATGACCTTTCACCGATACAAAACAACAATGACAGTATTAAGATTGTCGTTATCGCACATGTCAAAAACCTTTTATCAAAAAACATGATGCCTCCCTTTTGATTATTTTACAGTAAAATATGACTGCCGGGAAAAAGTCAATCTATAATTGTATCTCCAGCTTCCTGTCTTTTTTCAAAGATTTTGGCAAGGGAATGGGTTGCAGGGTTTTTAATTGTCATTCTATCTGTTGATTTTAGATTTTTAAATCAAAACAGATATCACCAGGATTTCAGCAGGTGCCAGCTTTATAATGAAATACGTTGAAAATTTTTCCAGAAAAGGTCAAACTTGGGCTTAAGGTTTTAAAGTGATAAAAGAGAATAACCATGAATGATTTTAATGTCTTTATGGATGACCTGCCCCTGTGGTCGGCACCCTTTGGCCTCACACTTTTAGATACGCTGAAATTTAAAAAAAACATCAATGTGCTGGATATTGGGTGCGGTGAGGGGTTCCCTTTAATTGAAATCGCTGCCCGGTTCGGGGAAACCAGTCGCTTTTTCGGATTAGATCCCCTGGCAAAACCCTTCGACACTTTTTTTAGAGGGGTGGAAACAAGTGGTTGAATCCGAAAAAAGAGAACACGTGTTTAACCGGATTGAGACCCGATTAAATGAAATAGCCTTAAAAATAAGGATATGTCAGTCTGACCATTCCTTATATTGTTTTAGATTGCCGGGCCAAATAAAAAATAAAATAAAGCAAGAAAGGACCTCCCATGAATTTTACAAAATTTCCTAGAAGAAACTATCTTCAAGGCCCCACCCCAATTGAATTTTTGCCGGCATTGAGCACTGCACTGGGTGGTGATGTCAATCTTTATATCAAACGCGATGATCTGCTTCCCGGATCTGCCGGCGGCAATAAAACCCGTAAACTTGAGTTCTGTATTGCCGACGCCCTTGCCAAGGGGGCGGACGTCATCATTACCTGCGGGGCTGTCCAGTCCAACCATGCAAGGCTTACCGCTTCCTGGTCTGCCAAAGAGGGCCTTGACTGTCATCTGATTCTTGAAGAACGGGTAAAAGGATCCTATAAAAAAGATGCCGGCGGGAACAATTTTTTATTTGAGCTTCTGGGTGTAAAGAGTATAGGAGTAGTTGAAGGCGGCTCAGATATGATGGCAAAAATGAGCAAAAAAGCAGATGCGCTTAAATCAGCCGGCAAAACTCCTTATATCATACCGGGGGGTGCGTCTAATGCCATTGGTGCCACAGGATATGCGGTCTGTGCCGAAGAAACCATGAATCAACTAAATGAGATGCGGCTGGTCATAGACCATATCGTTGTGCCCTCAGGCTCTGCCGGAACCCATGCCGGCATGGTGGTCGGTATGATGGGTGTGAACGGCAACATCCCCATCAGCGGAATGAATGTATCAAGGCCTAAGGAGGCTCAGGAAGAGATTGTTTACAAACTGGCCTTGGAAACAGCCAAAAGACTTGAAGTAAAAGGCGGTATTCCTCGCGAAGATATTGTCTGCTTTGATCAGTATGTGGGTCCGGGTTACTCACTGCCCACAAATGCCATGGTTGAAGCGGTTAAGCTGTTTGCCAGGACCGAAGCGATCCTCCTTGATCCGGTATATTCCGGCAAAGCTGCTGCAGGACTCATTGATCTTGTCCGCAAGGGCCGTTTTCCAAAGGGCGCCAATGTTCTGTTCCTTCATACCGGCGGATCTCCGGCATTGTATGCTTATATGGATACCTTTAGGCAGGAATGATTTTTTTTAAGGAAGATGAAGATGACAGAAAAAATTGTCGGCATTATAGGGGGAATGGGACCTGAGGCTACCGTGGATCTGATGCAGAGAATCATTGACCTGACACCTGCGCTGGATGATATGGATCATATCAGATGTGTTGTGGACAACAATCCCAAGGTGCCCTCCAGGATCAAGGCCATCATAGAAGGGGATGGAGAGGATCCCGGACCCTGTATGGCCGACATGGCTAAACGACTCGAAGCCTTTGGCGCCGACTTTCTTGTGATTGCCTGCAATACAGCGCACTATTATTATGATGCGGTTCAACAGGCAGTACGGATTCCGGTCATCAATCTGATCGATCTTGTCGCCGGTCATATAAAAGAAATTTTTCCAGAACAGGATAAAATCGGTATTTTGGCATCCCCTGCAGTGGCCATGACAAAACTTTACACCAGACGATTTGAAAGCTTAGGCATCAAAGACATCTGGCCTGACCCTGAGTACCAGGACAGGCTTTTTACCGTGATCAAAGGGGTCAAAAAAAAAGAAGATATTGCCCTGCTTTGGCCGGCATATAAAAGCGTCTGCGAAAACCTGCTGCACAAAGGGGTGCAAACGGCTGTTATCGCCTGCACGGAGCTGAGCATCATTAACGGCACTCTGCCCATCAAAACGGTGGATGCAGCCGACATCCTGGCTAAGGAAATCATCAGGAAAGCAAAAGATTCAAAAGACCTTTTATCGAAAACGCTCTAAAGGCTTATGAAAAGATACAAGATATGATACCGACCGGTTTTAAGCCTCCTGGAACATATCTTATCCTGTCAGACCTTGAAAATACTGCTGGTGCAAAAAACTCTAATGGGAGTTAAAATTCCAGCTGTTACGGAAAGTGGAGAGCATTGAATTATGCAGTAAAAAGGGGGCCGGATCGATCATGTCCGGCTCCCTTGCTTATTGGAGGTTTTTTCACACTGGGATCATAAAAATATTAAATTTTGATTTTGCAGATTTTACCTGTGGGCTCATAAGAAAAAAATCTATATATGGTGTGCAGAGCAAGGATTTTGGCAAATCACACCTGATTGATGCTGCCTGTTGTATTGAAGACGCAATAAAATGCCTCCAGCTAATCTCCAAAAACCAAAAGGATTACAGGTCCATTGAAGAGCTGGACCTGCTTGAATATCCTTAAATCTTAAAGACAAGAAACCTAATTTTTCAAGACCTGACCCTGAGTCCTTTTCTTACAAGGCTAAACGCTTTATCAAAAATTTGGGCATCAAGCCTGAACAGACATCCTTTAAAAAAGGCAACGGGACAGTTGCGTCTACAGGCTGTCTTAACAGCCGTCTTATATCATTGGTTTTCTGATTTTATCAGCAATTTTTTTTATCCCTGAAATTCATATAAAAACAATGTCAAAAAATTATCAAATTCTATCCCTGGAAGCTCATTGTTTACGCCAGATTTGATTTTGACAAGCTACAGGCTGTTATAGGTCATCTTTCTGTCACCCAGGGCAAGCCCGAATTTGGCTGCCGTGGCTTTTAGCTGCGCCATCATTTTATCCACATCAACCGGGATTCCTTTTTTCTTAAACAAATCCTCCAGAGAAAGACCCTGCTCGGGGGTATCCGGATGAAGGGGGAAGGCCCGCCATTTTATGTGAATATCATATTCTTTTTCAAGTTTTTCAATACTCCCGGTAATGAAATAACACCACGGTCAAACATAGTCGGAGAAAAATTCAAGCGTGTATTGACAGGGCTTTAAGCCTTTATTCACAGACATTTTGATATTGTCCTTTTTTAGGGGTTCTTCCCAGATTTAATCTGTTTTTTAACAATTTGATATTTTTGTACCACATATAATAATTAGTTTTAGAGAAAAAGCAAATGGGTGTTTGGAAACGTTTGATCCTGACGGGCACAATTTAAGCACAATAGAACAGATTATTTAAACACAGGTTATCAGCGGCTGCTATTAATCCCATTCCGCGGGAATTTTAAATGTCGTTGAAAGAAATTTATTTTTGTCGTTGGCACAGGCCCATTTTTGTATCCGGGATTATTGAGAGTTTGATATGACAACTTGAAAAAGTATTAAACGTATCTTGGGTATGGATCACTCTGAGTTTTTAGAGACAAAAAACTCACGAATCACTTTAAATCCAATGTGGGGAAATAATTTATTGACAGAGAGAATACTCATCTATAGAACGATTGATCAAAATCTGGCATATCATAAGAATATGGCCTGGGGAAGGTTTCTTCATAAACACCAAGTTTTTCAGCCATACCTTTTAACATTCTGAGTGCCAATAATTTTCGACGTTTTGATTTGCCTAATGTGTGATTATAAACCTTAAAAACGCTGTCTCCGACACCAACTGGACAACCACGTATTTTGACAGTGTGATCGCATTCTGAGTTATTCCTAACTGCGCAATCCCCCATCAGGAAAACCTGCTTGGACGCCTTATGAGGGCGAACTTTATCTCCCAGTACAAATTCGATACTATCAAAAGTCGATCCTTTATTGTCCTTTAAAAACACACCCATAAAGGTATCTGACATAATTGCACAATTCGTGCAAAGCGTGTTTCCGGGCCATTGAAAGGTCGCCCCTTTTATATCGTAATCGGCCATAATTTGTTCTGCTTCTCTCATTTTCCATTCAAGGGGAAAAATCACATCGTCAATGCTTACTCCTTTAATCTCTATATCTTGTAGGTTGAGAGGCTGACCAGCCAAGTCGCTGTATTGGCTAAAATATTCAACAGTAAGCGGATCTATACCCAAACAGGTCGTTCCAACAATATCGCCCGAAAATGCATCCCGACTCGCTATGATCAAATTAGTTCGATAAGCGCGTCCGGATATACCAGGCCCCCTTTCAATAGAATAAATACCATCAATAATATTTAACTTGGGTTTTAAAACCATATTAAGCCGAGCAATCATTTCATCCAGACCGACTTTGTGAAATTTCATTTTTGAGCTTTGCTTTAAGCAGCCTTTCAAATTTTTCAGGTTCAACGAAACCATCGCTTGCATGTGTGTTTTTAGTACAGGCACATTAATTAAAAAGTCACTTTCTAAAGCTTCTCTGGCCAGTTTTATTTTAGTAGGGCCAAGATCGACGTTTTTGAATTCGCCATTATTAAAATCCACAAGATTAATACCATATTTTTCAGCTACTCTGGTAAGCCCAGAGCTTTGATAACCATTTAGCGTGCTTAGATTTAATTCTTTGTGATATGGGGAACCCTCACCAATCGTAATATCAGTGCAACCATATTCACGCAGAAGAATAATAATTTCTTCAAGAACTCTTGTAGTGGTTACAACGCCGTATAAAGGTATCTTTTTTCTGTTAGAAGCTAAGACAATATTGGGTTTAATAAGGACTTTATCGTTAGCCTTCAACTCTTTAAAACCATCACACAATTCCAAAGCATTCCTTACAGTGTCATGATTTTTCCGATATTTAACAATGGAAACAGATTGCTTGGTCATTTTCTTTTTCCTCCATCTAAATTGGATCACCTGACACTTAAATCACTATATATATTTTATTACTTTTGTTAAAATAAAATCAAATTCACGCTATAATAAAAACTTATTTAATGCAAAAAAATTTTACAATTCAATTCATATCACTCGTGAGTAATGATGTAATCGCTCAAGAGTCAATTCCCACCATTTACCTATTGATTCATTTGGTAGTCGTGGTTTTTTTAAGGCTTCCATTATCAAAGGGATAAGAACTTGCTTTTTGTTAACCAAACCATAAACAACCCTCCAAAATCCGAAATATTATCTCCACCCTGATACAGGTACAACATGTTGTACCTGTATCAGGGTGGGAAATAAGACAAG
>JAHJLN010000021.1 GCA_018821715.1 Pseudomonadota bacterium
CATAAAATAAAATATTTTATGGCATATGATTTGCTGTAACAAAGACATGGATAAAAAATAGAGTTCAAAAGCAAAGGATATTTGATATG
Organism: Pseudomonadota bacterium; assembly: GCA_018821715.1. Classification (GTDB taxonomy): domain Bacteria; phylum Desulfobacterota; class Desulfobacteria; order Desulfobacterales; family Desulfobacteraceae; genus Desulfobacula. The sequence goes on from JAHJLN010000021.1 coordinate 90, forward strand.
TTACATTTAAAAATACTGCTGTTACTGGGAATTTTAATTTCAACCGCTACCCGTGTTTTTGCCGGTCAAGGAACCATTGATACGGGAGATACGGCCTGGGTAACCATGTCAACCGCTCTGGTCATGATGATGACCCCGGCCGGCCTTGCCCTGTTTTACGGGGGCATGTCACGGTATAAAAACATGCTCAATACCATTGCCATGATCCTGGTTGCCTATTGCCTTGCCAGCATTGTCTGGGTTGGATGGGGATATTCTCTTGCGTTTGGTGAAAGCTCAAACCTGTTTATCGGCAATTTAGACCATCTTTTTCTAATCAATATTGATATTCACTCTGTAACCGGGACCATTCCCACTCTCATCTTTGTACTGTTCCAGATGACCTTTGCCTGCATCAGCATTGCACTTGTTCTGGGGTCTGTGGTTGACCGGATGAAATTTTCATCCTGGATTGTGTTTACGGTTTTATGGGTCACTTTTGTGTATACACCGGTCTGCAACTGGGCCTGGGGCGGCGGCTGGATGCATAAGATCGGCGCCCTTGATTTTGCCGGCGGCAATGTTGTCCATATCAATGCGGGTGTTTCAGGACTGGTACTTGCTTTGTATCTTGGAAAAAGAAAGGGATATGGAAAAGAAGCCATGATTCCTTCCAGCGTCACTTTCACTGCCCTTGGCGCAGGACTCTTATGGTTTGGATGGTTTGGATTTAATGCCGGCAGTGCATTGGCAGCTGACGGGATCGCAGCTTCTGCATTCCTGGTCACTAATACAGCCGCTGCCATCGGTGGACTTGCCTGGCTATTCGTTGAATGGAAACACAGCAAAAAACCAACGCTTTTAGGACTTGCTTCAGGTGCCATTGCAGGACTTGTCGGCATAACACCTGCGGCAGGATTTGTCACGTTAACAGGCGCCCTGGCAATTGGGGCCGTTTCCGGCATCATCGGTTTTTTCGGCGTTGCAGTGCTTAAACTCAAACTTGGATATGATGATTCACTTGATGCCTTTGGAATACATGGTCTGTGCGGTATGTGGGGAGCGATTGCCACAGGGCTTTTTGCTGCTCCTTCCATTACGGAAGGGGCAGCCGGCCTTTTTTACGGCAACCCCAAACAGGTTTTAATTCAGCTTTTATCCATTGTCGGCACCATTGCTTTCAGCGCAACCGCAACTGTTATCGTTATTCTCGTCACCAAAACGCTCACCAAAGGCATCCGGGTGGACCGGGATGACGAACTTGCCGGGCTTGACAATGCCCTCCATGGCGAACGGGCTTTTGAAATAGAATAACTATGAAAAAATATTCAATTATTTTAAAAACTCAGGGTTTACCCCAATTGATTTTTCATAAAAGGTTTAATATAGATAATCTAAAGATTACTTTTCAGTCGCTTGCTGCATGAACCTGCCTGCAAGTAAAAGAGCGGAGCTATGTTCTCTTGATTTTTCTTTGAACATAGCTCAAATCAAAATCCAAACCTTTTAGACAGCCGTTTGGCTCCATCTCGCCTCTATCTAAATTTTTTTCACCTTCATTGGCTTTTTCTGCCTTATAAAACTTCATTAACATATTATTAAAAGATAAGAATTGTATTCTTCAAAAAAAATATCAGTGCATAATATCATTTTTACAGGAGGGCAAATCAATGTCACGTGTAGAAGAACTCCTCAAGGAGAAGGAAATCGCAGATTTTTTGAAAACCCATCAAGGGGCTGCCGGGGAAATAAGGGCTGCCGCTGAATTCTTGGCAAATGAAACCGATGCAAAGACTTCCCTGATAAAGCTATTCCCCGCTTTAACTCAAAAAAAAATCTCTGTTTTTTTCAGTTACAAAAAAAAGGACGAAGAAACTGCTAAAATAATAGTAGAACTGCTGCGCAAGAAATCGGCGCGTAAGCTGAAAATCACATACCAGTATGAATTTGGCGATGATGTTGTGGGTAAAAAATGGCGCGACAAAATTTATGAAGAGGCCGGCAAAGCAAACTGGTTTATCCTCCTGCTTCCAGACCCAAGAGATGACTGGGACTGGTGCCTGTATGAAACCGGTCTTTTCGAAGCGCAGTCCACATCTGCTGACCGCCTGATTTGCTTACACCACCCCAAAACCAGTATCCCGAGTCCCATCGAAGGCTACCAGGCTGTCAAAGCAGAAAATCCAGACGTGGATAAATTTCTGAGAATGATTTTTTTATCTACTGATCCTGTCCCGGGTTTTGGACCGTTGAACAGTGATATTGAGGACGAGATTCCAGAGATGGCCAGAAAAATTGTTAATGCCATACGAACGCCGACAAAAGTTGTGCGTGAAATCTACGAGCCTTGGATAGAGTTACGGATTAAGAATCCAGGGGAATTGGAAAACAAAGATCAACTGGATCAGGCGCTTGTGGAAACAGCGAATCAAAAAGCCTTGGATCTATTTCGGCTGCTTAAAAAGAAGCGCACGTGGGGAGAGTTTAGACGCAACTTACCAGGATCAAAGACAAGCGATCACCGCTGGCGGGAGGATCTTCTCCGGGTGATCAGGAAAATCGGAAATGATCTTCAATTCTATCCAATACAATCGGTATTCCAAACACGTGAAGGAAAAATGTACCGACCCGTGGTATGCGCAGTGGACAGGGAGGGGGAGGACGGTCCAATCAAGACCTTTCACCTCACCTTCACTGAGGACGTAGCTACAGTTGATCGCTCAGCAATGCCAAAAAATTTGTCAGCACTCGCAAACACCCTGCGCTCTACATTCCGGTTCAGATGGGAAATCCTTGAAAAATTCGGAAAGGGCACCATGACAGAGGAGGATGTTGAGCGATTGAGCACTGCATTGATGCGGATTCAACAGGATTGGGAGTCGCGCAGTATTGGCGGCGAGAAAGAAATCCTCGAATTATTTCAGCAAAAGGATGAACAAAAACGCATTTTAGAAATGTTTACAAGTTGGTACAAAGCCATGAATAATGATAAAACAGGTGAGCTGGACATTGCAATCGAAAATAAGGACATGGAAAAAATTCCGAAAATTCTCAAAAACTTCTTGCCTCTGAACCAGGAATTCCTCGAAATGGCAGCTGACAGATTTGCCAAGCTTGTGTCTGGCAATTAATACTGCGAATGAACTTTAAAAAACATACAGGGAAAAACATTCCTTTAAAGACCCAGGTTATTAAATATCCATGAATCACACTTGCCACGGCTCAAAAAAATTGCAGAAAATTTTGAGGAGGTTTGAAATGCAAAACAAATATAAAAATTTGCTGGTTCTCTTATTCTGTGTCGGATTTATCACAGCCTGTGCCCCTTTTAACAATCAGTTGACAGACTATAGGCGGCAAACCTGGATATATGGTCAAGACTGGAATGAAGATTATTTGTGGGATCCCATTGGTGTGCCCACCGGCCCCTATCATAGATCTTTTTTCAGATGCAATGGCACTGTCTGTGCAGATGCCATCGTAACTCGCAGATGGGGAATTGGAACGCTGGATCTAAAAGGCGACCATACCAAAGTTACCATATATGACGGGCGGCTCAGTGTCTTTGGACCGACAACTGTGGACGGCGGTATTGTTGAAGTCGGCGAAGACTATCATGATTATGCCTTTAATTTGTTTACTGAACGGTTGGATCTTGGTGGGCAGGGGAAACTTAGAATGAACGGGGGAACTCTCCGGGTTTGGCAGAACCCGCAAAGATCGGGTACCGGCATTCTAAAAGCAGATACTCAAAGCGTGATCTCAGGTATGGGGACGATTGATTTTTATTCAAGCGGTTCCAATAATGCCCTGATTTTGGATGGACTTTTAAAACCGGAAAGCGGTACATTAACCCTTACCCTTAATTCAGGCAGCGGTAGGCTCGACCTGGATGGCACTTCTGAAAACGGTGTTATACAGATCATCCCGGTCATGGATTTTTCCTCTCGAATTTTTTACGGAAGTCATCTAAAGGTGAACGGACCCATGGCTGATCCGTTTAACAGTATGATGATAATCGGCCGGAGCAGCAGTGCTGATTTTAACCGGCCATGGATGCTTGGCGGCACACTAGAGTTCAACAATGAGTGTGATCCGGACTTTGAATCAAGACATTGTGTTGCTCAGCTATTGGGGTCAAAATTGACGACAATTGGCCCTGAAGCCAAGATCTTGGTGCATGGCGGAACCGGCTTAATAGAGGCCCCTGTAGAGTTCCATAAAAATGTATTCGTGGCAGTGGATAATCATTCGATCTTAAACTTAAGTGGTCTGACCACATACAAGGGAGGTAAATATTCAGGGGACGGCACATTGTTTCAGAGCGCAGATGCAACGATTGAAAAGGATACCGCCATTGATATCAATGTCTACGATTGGGACGGCCATGGGTTGAGTCAAACAAAAATCAATCCGGGTGTCACCTTTACGATCAACTCAAGATCTTTTGGGACACGGTTCCGGCAACAACTTTTTCCTGAATTCAAACCGATGAATCCAATCAATGTTTTTGGCGGCACTGTTATCTTAGACAACGGTACCCTGACTATTGCCCACCCGTGGTACATGATGGGGAAAATGGATTTAAACCAAACCTTATCTTCCCAGGCAATGCTTCCGGTTGTCAGAGGGGCGATGATGCACGTAGAACAAAACCAGGCAGGCACAACAAGCCTTAACGTTTCCGGAAATGCAGTAATCGAATCTCCAGTGACCTTTAGTTTGAATCCAACGATCACTATCAATAAAGAGAGTGAATTAAAACTCAAAGGCGAAACGATCTATCGGGGGGGCCGGTACATCGGAGAAGGCCAGCTTAGCCAGATCGGAAATGCCGTGGTTGAAGAAGACACAACCATTGAGGTTGCAAAATATGACTGGGATGGCAATGGCGGCAATACCACAGTTGTTCAACCAAACGCCAGGTTCACCATTCTTTCACGGCTCACTGATCCGTATAACGGCAGGGTTACCGTAAACAAAGGCGGTATATTGACCATTTCCAATTTTAACCTTAGCTCCCAAGGCACCCTTAACATCAACAATGGTCTTGTTAAAACAAATACATTGGATAATTCCAGCGGCGGAAACCTCAATTTTCCCGGCGGTGTGCTGGAAGTAAACAGGGGACATTTTATAACCGGCAATGGTGATTTTATAATTAATGGAATTGACCGTCCAAGTTTAATTCTGCAAACAGGGGCCAAGGCAGATTTTTACGGAGATGTTCATGTTGCCGAAAACAATTCGGCTGTCCTGGTTATCAGGCGCAATGCCCAGGTCTCTGTTACAGGAAGTTGCCGGATTGCCCAGGACCCTGGAAGTGAAGGCCATATGGTCGTTGACGGCAATGAATCAAAACTTAGAACCAGCCATTTGGTAATTGGCAATGGCGGCAGTGGAGATCTTGATATTACTAACAGCGGGCTTGTTAGTGTTAGCAACAGCATCAACATCGGGACAAGCGGTTCGATTAATCTTAACGGCGGCGAGCTTTCGGCTGAAGATATTATCCTGCAAGACGGCATCTTTAATTGGGATGCCGGCAGACTAAGCATCGGCTCTTTCATCGGCAATTTAACCAATAATGGGGGGATTTTGTCCTGCAATGCCCCACCCGCTTCAACTCACATTGAAGGCGATTATGTGCAAACCAACGGTGTTCTGGAAGTCCGGCTGGCCGGCAGGGAGAGTGGTCAGCACAGTCAAATGGTCGCAGCCCACAACGTCTTTCTCGGCGGAAGGCTGAAGATCATTTTGGCCGACGGGTTTATCCCTTCTGCCGGCGATTCTTTTGATATCATAAAAGCCGGTTCCGTCACGGGAAGTTTTACCGGCCTGTACGGGCAGCATAGACTTTTTCAGCTCGGGTTATATTACAAACTAAATTACGACAATGCTGACCGGGTTGTTCTAGAGGTTAAATCCCTGGCTGGAACTTAATAAAATTATGCAAAGGAGGAAAAAATAATGAGAAATTATTCCTTACAGAAAAAAACCCCCCAGGATCCTTCCAATTATGCAAATATTATTTTTCTTGATCCTACCCTTGGAACTGATTTCGTCCAGGAGGAAGTGGCGGATGAATTTGCCCGATTCCTAAACCATTTGACCGGGCAGTCTTTTACAATTATTCAGAACCAAACTCTGCCGTCCAGCGGTATAATGATTTTAAAAATAAATTCACCCGCAATTAAAGAAGCACCCCAGCCGGTGAAAGATCAATTTATAAAGTTTAAAAAAGGGGAAAAAAATTCATTCCTGATTTTCTCAGATGGAACCAGCCGGTTGTGGATTCTTGCCAAAACCCAGGAAGGGCTGCGGCATGGAATGTACTATTTTCTGGAAAAAAAGGGAATGCGATGGTATTTCCCGACTGACCACTGGATAATATCACCACAAGGGATCAGCCTTGCATCAACCATTAATGAATTCAGAGAACCGGATTTTGGCAGAACCAATTTTGAAGGTGTCGGGGGATTGGAAGTTTTGGCGCCGTTTCCGGACCCTGACAAAACCCATATGCCGCGCAAATTGTGGGAACGCTGGAAAAAAAGAAACCAGTGGCCTGCAAAGCCGAACCTGGGAGGGCACACAAGCAACTTTAATTTATGTACTCAGGATATTAACACGGATTCATTTGAAGGGAACATTGGAGAACTGCTCCGCTCTGACCCCCTGAACCTTGCACAAATTAATGGGATACGGCAAAGGCTGCCCTCTGCCGGATTCTGCACGGATGGTGCCTGTATCCAGAAACTGGCCTATACCTATCATGGACAGGTCAGCTGCGAAAATAAAAAAATTCCCGCCATGATTTCGTATAAAGGCACACTGGACAGGTCCGGAACACAGAGTCACGGCCAGGTATTGGATGCAGAACTTCAGCAGACAGGCGGAATGGATAACTCAACGTGTTACGGATTTAACAGGCGAAACGGCATCATCGCCAAAATCGGGGACCTGAACAATGATTCCCCGTTCATTATTTGTGCCTGGATCAAACCGAACTTTTCAATCCATAATCGTCAAAAACAGTTTTTGTTTGGATTTTACGGTCATAATTTCAGGGAACCTGCCGAATTAAGCGAGTTTGTCATTTATCATCAACCCGGAACCAACATGGTTTGTGTCAATCATGGCAGTACCTTCAGCAACGGCAATCCTGATACCTGCAAGGAGATGTCCAGCACACCCATGATTGCACCAGGGCAATGGACCCATGTCCTGGCAAGAAAATGGTATACGGCAACCAATGACCGCACTTATGTTGAATTATATGTGAATGACCAATTGCAGCGGACAATATGGCATGAGGGCAACATCAAAATCAAACCCAACGTCCATAAAATTCATGACTTCTGGATAGGCGGGAAAAATGATATAACAAATGGGTTCTCCGGTGATATTGATGATGTAATGGTTTATAACGGCACCGCCTGGACCAGGGAGGACATCCGTCACATCTATGAGCGGGATACCGGGTACAGGGAGCAGGACAGGATACTGTACCTGGATTTTGAAGAAAATTATCAATTATGTGAAAATCCTACTGATTACCAATCCTATGGCGGCATTGTCCGTTTGTATACAGAATGGGCAAAGAGCCGGTACCGGCATTTCAGGTTTGATATGAACAACCCCAATTACACTGTCCAGACAATAGAACCGCCTGATGGCCGGGGCCATGATACCAGCTTAAAATCAAAAAATCTTTTACGGTTTGGTCCATACGGAAAATACCTGACATCTGCTCAGCAACAACAGAATAGCACCATCAGCGACCGGATATTTCATTTTGCCAATGAAGTCACCCGGCATTTCAAGTCGGCATATCCTGAAGCAGATACAAGCCTGCTGGCCTATAATGAACATGCCCAGGTTCCGTCCATCCCCATTAACGCCAATATCCTTGTATTCATCGCTCCCAATGCATTTCATCATCGGTTTACCGGAAAAACATCAAAACAGTTGATGGATGCCTGGCATGAAAAAAGCCGGCATAACCCTTACGGTCGATTTGATATCGGCATTTACGACTACTGGTCTTGCGCTGACAATATCCCCAGGATTCCGCTTTCAATTACAAACAGGATCAGGGAATGGGAAACCAGACATTTTGAACTGTTCCACCTGGAAACTGCCTTTAGCTGCGGTGCCGTTGGATTGCATCTGTATCTTGCTTCAAAATTTGTCTGGGATGCGACTATGGATGATACCCGGCGGGACGCCTTGATTGAAGAATTTTATCAAAAAGCGTTTGGACCAGCGCAAAAACCCATGGCACGATTGCTGAACCGATGGTATTCAGGTCATTTTTTCCTGTGTGAACATGAACTTGGCGTGTCTTACGATGACCTGATTGCTGCCGGCAAACTGGCCCGCAAAGCTGCTGATGTCAACCTTCAAAAACGGATCAATGACTTTAAATTGTTTTTACATTTTTTACGCCTGGTTTATGAAAATCGTTTTTCAAATATTTCAAGGAAACAACAGCTTGCCACCCACATGTGGAAAATGTTTGATTCACTCATGGTCAATTCAAAAGACCTTTGCAGCAACTTGTATTCTGAAACCCCAAACTGGGAAACCCATCCTGGATATCCATTTGACGCCTATTACAACTTAGAAATTGACGATCTTATCAGGGATGGGGATGCCCTGTATGAACCGATTCCCGGTCTGGAGACAGCAAGACGTTCTTTTTCCAAAGACTTAATCCCTCTTGAAGCGCATATGGATATTCGAGACCTGGATTATATGGCTCCCTGTATCAATGCCGCCCAGACCTATGCATTCTACCTGCAATCAGACCAGGATGCCGTAATGGAGTTTTCCCTTTCACAAGGGCGTACAAATCAGCCTGCCCGCATTCAGGTAAATCTGTATAACAGCAACTCCGATCAGATAGACAGTGACTTTTTTGAACAGGCAGCAGAGGGAACGGTCCCAAAAATCTATCCCAATCTTGAAACCGGGCTGTATTTTCTGGAAATCATTATGTTTGATACCGGACAGGCATCCCGGGTTATTGTAAAAAAAGATGGGGATTTCCACCTGGTCACGGTTAACCGGTTTCAGACAAGACGGTATACGCCTGAAGTGCTCCATTATATGCAGAATGGTATAGAGGTAAGCCATTCCATCAGGGCCTATTTTTATGTTCCATTGAACACTGAAATGGTCTACTTCTCTGTATTTTCAACCGTGGGAACACCTCCGGAGCTTGTCGATCCAACCGGGAGTGCCGTGGCTGTGACCGAACACGGCGAAAACATGTATTCATTTAATACCGGGAATCAGTTCGGGATATGGGAAATTAAAGCCTTTAACAATGATCCCGGCGGACCGCTGAGATTTTACAATATCCCCAATGTGATTTCATTTTCAAGGGATCACATGCTTGTGCCGCGAGAAGTTCATCCAAATCCGTGACATTAAAAATTATTGAGGAGGTTTAAACCATGAATATGATTTTTGGAAAAGTGGTGGTTAAAGAAACCGGCAAAGGAGTACCTGACCTTCTTATTGTTATCTATGATCTTGATTTTAAAACAAAACCAGGGAAAATCTTAAGCAACATCAAAAACGACACTAGTTCAGAAATTTGGCAGCAGGTCTCCGGCAACCGGCTTGGCTCGATATTGACCGATGAAAACGGCAGATTCAAACTGTCATATGAAGATTCACAGTTTCAGATTCACGACAAGGAAAAACGACCAGATATCGCCCTGTTCATTGCAGCACCGGAAGACCCCGGCATGGAGCTTTGTTCACGGATTCTTCATATTTCATACGACATACGATACAATGCCGGTTGTATCGAGCAGTATATCATTAGGTTACCAATGGAGAGGTTAAAAAATGCCGGCATTTCAATTTCCGGTGAGCCGGATGTCAGCCTTTCGTTACCAGGAGGTGAAGACCTTCTGGCCAAGATGAAAATACTGGATCAAGCTCTTGAAAAGGAACAGAAATCTGATAAATTATTTTCTCAACGATATATCCGGCAACAGTCATTGTTTAAAAAAACCTTGAAAAAAACTACACAGCCGGCAAGACCATTTCAAAGTGTTAACCTCTCAATACCGGCAGTGTTCAAAAAACAGGAAAGCAGCCTCCTGGAGGCAATGGTTTCCTATGATGAAAAATCCGGTAAATTTATGCTCAAAAAAAGCAAGGACAGTGAACCAATACCCCTCATTTTCAAGAGTATAACCTATGCAGGAGATGCTAAAAACAGCCAAAGCAACCCAAAAGGGTCTGGTTTTATTATCGACCATAAGAAAAAAGAGATCCGCCTGCTTCTGCCGCCGCGCTCATCCAATAAACTTGTGCACCGGGAATCCATGCCAAGCGATCTTTTTAATTGGTATTCAAAACAATCCCGTGCTGAAAAATAACCATCACCGCAAAATAAAGGAGGTTAACAATGGCTGATGAACCCATGGAAAATGCCATAGAAAATTCAACCGACCGGCAGGCGGATATTGGTGAGTTTGAAAAAGATTTAAGACAAATATGCCCTGAAAACAGCAAGCAAGATAATCCGGTTATTCTCTCAAACAAGGTTCTTGATAGTGTTGCGTTTCATGATTTCGCTTACTATGAGTATTTGCTGCCCACAGAGTCGAGCAACCATTATGGCGGGCTTTCGCCGGAAGCCCTGGCGCGCATCGATTGGATGGAAAACGTTTATCTTCGGTTAATTGTGGTCCAGCCATCTTTGAGGCAAACCTACACCCGGCAACTTGTCGAATTGCTGGTTCGCTTTGAGCACGGCATTCGAACGGTTATTTACCGTGATTTGCCCCTGGTTGCCGACCGCGACGTTCTCTTTAATGCAACCATAAACAATGTCTACCAGGATGATACCACCTGGTATGCCGTTATTGGAATTTTGTTTGGAAATTATCAGAACGAAATCAGACAAGGACGGCCTTTTTTGTACTTAAACTTCGTAGAGCGCGAGATTCAAGGTTACCTTTATAGACGAATCCAGTACCTGTATCCTGATCTTGCCGACCTGTGGTTGGAGTGGGATGCATTTTACACTCAAAAATACAATACTTATAAACAGTCCAATCCTCCGCCGGCTTCATTGCCTGCACATCCGGGTGATGACTATTCATTTGAGGTTTTTCCTGATCATTCCATTAATATTGGGTTAAGGCTTGTTTATCGACAGGAGTGGAAACCGTTGGGTGTACAACCCGGTGAAATCGTACGCACCATACCGCTCGGCCCGGGTCAAAAAGAGCGGGTGACAACAAAAATCACCCGGCGAAAAAAACAAACCAGCACATTGACAACAACCACACAAACCGAGACAAGCACTGAATCAACTGATTCAACAAAAGATTCCAATGAGATCGTTACCGAGGCAGCAAGCAACTTTAATTGGAATGTAAATGCCGAGGTGCACGGTGGTATTTCACTGATCGGCGGCAGTGTGAATACTTCGCTGGGCGGTTCATCTGAAGATAAAAGCAAAAAAACAAGTTCGCATTTAAGTGAGGCCATGCAAAAAACCGCCGGTAAAATCCGGCGCGAGACAAAAGTGGTTGTGAGCATGGAATCAGAAGAGACCTTTGAAAGAGAACAATTTTCAGAGATTACCAATCCCAACAATGAAATGGCCATTACTTACGAATACCTGAAGCTGCAGCAACAATACCAGGTGTTCACATATCTTGCAGAAGTTGAGTCGGTTATTTTTATAGCTGAACACCTGCCGTCTCCAATGGAAATAAACAAGCATTGGATTCGCAAACATGACTGGATCATAGCAAAGGTTTTAAAAGATGAATCCTACCGGCAAACACTGACCGATCTGGTTCAGGATATTGATGAAAATGATATTTTGGAGAATACAGGCGGAGATCCCTTTAAGGACATGTTGGATATTGCCGGGTCCAAGTTTGCTACATTCGAGCCCAACACGACTGCTGCAGGTGTTGGCGGACTTACCATTCCTGACATTTATTCAGAACCGCAAAAAAATTACAGGGACCATTTAAAGGAACAAGCGTCCAGAAAACGAGCTAATGATATTCGGGAAATTAAATGGAACAGATTGTATGACCATATAAAAGATAATATTCTGCATTACTGCCAGGCCATATGGGCCCATGAAGATCCTGAGCAGCGCATGCTGCGGTATAAGAAAGAAAACCGCAGAATTCCCGTTGAATGGCATCTTCCCCAACTCAACCCATTGGGACAGAACCTCCAGTTTCTGCCTACCGGCCAAGATGAACCCGTATGGGAACTGATCGACCCGACCGGTCCGTTGAGCTTTGTCGGGAACTATGCTGTTTTCGGCCTGCGTCCAATGCCGGAACCAAACTTGCCGGATCTGTCTGGAATGCTGGATCTAAGTCGTTTTGTTGCAGATCATTATGTAAAAAAAATAAACCTCCAGACGCTTATGGCAAGAATGCGCGAAGATTATGTTGATGATGACGGCACACTCCTTGACCCGGCCCTGGCCGATTTTGAGGAACAAGCCAGGGAACTTGTTCGTAAAGATCCCGGGGTGTTGGCGAGGTTAAACAATTCTGAGGTTTTGGATTTTTTATCCTATCTACCCTATCTATGGAAAGAAATGATTGATGAAAACGGTGATATTATAAGGGATGAAAATATGAATCCAAATGATCCAAAACAGCTACATTACAGTATAACGCCTGAAGAATGGGGAAAATACCTGTATTGTAAAAACGGCACCCGGCGGTTCCTGGTGGATTCCAATAACCTGTATCTGAATATCCGGACCGGTGACGGTGTTGCGCTCGAGCCTTTCAAAAGAGCTCACCGGTACATCGACGTGTTGAAAGCACAACAAGAAATGGAAACCATCCGGCTGAAAAACAACCGACGGGCAACACAGATGCAGCATGCCGGTGAATATGATCCTGATATTCAAAAAGTTGTTATCCTGGGAGATGCCGCCAAAATAGCCGTTCCCGGAGAAATACATGAGTGAAAAACCTGACAGCAGCACTTATGCAGATAAGCGCATGACTGCCGGTTCCATTCAAAAGGCTGTTATAGATACACGGGAAAAAGGTCTTTATCATTCAGCAGTTCTGGATAAGGGCATTGATCATGACAAGGAAACCGGATCAAGAAAACTGAATCGAGTTGACCGTATTGTCAAGAAAATGATCATTTCTCTGGATGTTGAAAAAAAAAGCATTACCGGTATCCTGAAGCATGATTTATTGGGTATGAAAGGTGAGGTTTATGCCGCACGTTCAGCGCTTTCACATATGCGCAGCGCTAGGCCGGCGCTTTCCAATGATGAAGTTATGAAAATTCTGCTCATTTTGAAAGACAAACACCGCCTCGGTGAATTTCTTCTTCTCAGTGGTGAGCCGGATATTATGAAATACTTAGCAAACAAGAATGTCAGCCGTATATTTATTATAGAGAATTGGGAACTGACCTGGGACGATATTCTGGCGTTTATGAGCGGGTTTGTTGCCGGGGCGGTCAGCGATTGGGTAGAAGGCTGGTATGCCCTGGCCCAAATGATTGGTTCCGCCTATATGAAAGGTGTTGCCGCACAGTTTGAAGCGACAAAAGCCGTTCTTACGGCTGACAAAAAAAAAATCATTGAAATTGTTGACGATATGCATCAATTTTGGCTGGCCATTGGAATGATGTGGGAACAGATAAACTTAAATCCGATTAAAGGGTATGAAAACTGGAGCAAACAGGTTGATGAGGCTTTCATTCACCTGGACTTTAAAACCGCCGGGCGGTTATATGGTGAACTTTTAATAGCCATTATTGACATGGCTTCAATTGTTTTTGCCTTTGCGTCTGGTGCGGGAAAACTATCAAAAAAAATAGTTAAACATATTCCTAAGAAGACCATTGTTCGAATGTTGTATAATATTAAAAATATTAAACTCCTTTCATATAATGAACTGCTGAAACTGTTATCCCCCATAAATGTCAAGGATCTTAGGAATGCTTTAAAAAAACTGGATGAGTATATGTCCGTGGAAGGGTTCCAGTTTGGCGGACTGGTTCCCTGTTATGCACAGGCAACAGCAGGGACCGCGGGCCAAGGGGCAATTGGATTCTATGTCACCATTGTAAACCGTACAAAAAAAGAGGTTATTTTTCTTTCATCAAAAACCTATGATACAATCGGCAAACAATTGATGAGTATCCTAGACGATTTTATGGATGATATAGAGGTTTTCGGGAAAACTTACGGAGACCTTTCCGTCCCGAAAAG
>JAHJLN010000233.1 GCA_018821715.1 Pseudomonadota bacterium
CCTGAAGTGGCCGGGTCTTGTTGATAAAGATAAAATGATCCACAGTCAATTTTGTTTTTTTTACATGCGATGACCCTGGCCATACCGGCAATTCTCGGTGAAAAATATTCATTACCGTTAACCCTTTATTTATTATTTTATCCGGCTTTACCGGACTTGACTTGAAAATGGAGAAAAACTGATATACTATGGTATTAACCCAACCTCAACAAAAAGGCGACAACAAGCTCATGAATCATATCTTGGAGCAAAGATTCACCGGATTAATGTTGAGAATAAAAATATGGTAAAATCGCTCAGGTCCAGAATCATCATGGTGGTACCGGAATTGTTTTTTTAACGACCATGACCATTATGTTTTTTGTCCACAAAGAAACCGAAAAGGCCATCTTCGATGTCCAGGATGAAAATGCCAGGAATGTACTGAATACCGTATTGCTCAATGTTGAAAATGAATATAAAAGCCTTTTATTTCATAGAAAAACAATGATTGAAAGAAGGAATGCCGAGCTCAACAATGTCATTACCATTGCCTTTGATTCCATAGAATATTTTTACAATCGTTATCGCAAAGGAGAAATAACGGAAAGCCAGGCAAAAACAAAGGCTGTTCAGTTCATTGAAACCATCCGCTATGACAATGGGGTGGGATATATATGGATCAATGATATTGGCACCCCTATCCCCCGCATGATCATGCACCCTACGATTCCGGAACTGAATGGAAAAATTCTTGATGATGAAAAATTTAACTGTGCCCTTGGCATAAAGAAAAATCTTTTCCAGGCATTTGTGGACATCTGTACCGTTAAAAATGAAGGCTATGTGGATTACCTGTGGCCCAAACCCACTGAAAGCGGACTTTCTGAAGAAAAGCCAAAGCTGTCATACGGCAGGCTTTTCAAAGAATGGGGCTGGATCCTTGGAACCGGTATGTACATTGATGATATTGAACAGGAAATCAAAAAGCGACATGATGCGATTTTAAAAGAACTTCAACAGACCTTCACCAAAATCAGAGTGGCCAACAGCGGCTATATGTATCTATTTAACCAAAACCAGGAAATGATCATTCATCCCAGCCTGAAAGGGGAAGATTTCAGCAATCTGATTAATCCTGTCACAGGAAATCCGATTTTAGAAGACCTGATTGCTGCTGAAAAAACAAAAACAAAACAGATCGACTACCTGTGGGAAAAACCACCGGATTTTAAAAAGGATTTCAGGTTCTGGAAAAGATCCTATGTGGTCTATTTTGAACCGCTTAAATGGTATATTGCATCGTCTGTTTATTTTGACGAAAAAAACAAGCTTGCAAAAGACCTTCAAAATAAGATGTTTATACTGTCTGCAGTATTTATCGGGGTTGGCCTTTTGCTGTCGCTGCTGTTGTCAAAGAGCCTGACCACCCCTCTGAGCAAACTTATGCATGCTGCCAAAAACATAGAAAAAAAAGGGTTTTCTTCTGACAGTATTCCCATTACCGGCACCATTGAAACCAAGGAACTGGGTACTATTTTTGCCCATTTGATTCAATCGCTTCAACAGGGTCTGGCGGAAAAAGAAGTCCTGCTAAAGGAAATCCATCACCGGGTTAAAAACAACATGGCTGTCGTCATCAGTCTTTTGGGGCTTCAGGCAAGAAACGTGATGGATACCAGGATAAAAGATGCTTTGGAGGACAGCCAGAACCGCATTAAATCCATGGCCTTGATACATGAATCCTTATACCGGTCAACACATCTTTCCGAAATATCTCTTAACGACTATACCACCACCTTGATCAACACCCTGGTTAAAGCCATGCAGAAATCCAAAGGAAAGATTGAAACCCGAATCAATACAGATAATGTCAGTCTTACCATTGATCAGGCCGTCCCATTTGGACTGATTCTCAATGAACTGGTCACCAATTCATTGAAATATGCCTTTTTAAGGCCCCATGACAATCTGCTTGAAATCAATGCCCAATATACTGAAAACCTGAAAGAAATAAAACTGGTTGTCCGAGACAATGGGCCCGGGTTTCCGGAAAACATTCAAGTAAAGGAAAACAAAACCCTTGGCTTGAGAATCATTTCCCTGCTTGTGGAAAATCAACTTGAAGGGAAATGGGATATTAAAAATAAAAACGGCGCCTGTTTTATTATTCAATGGCCCATTGAAAAAAAATAACAGCCGGAGGTGGTTATGACCCATGCAAAAATTTTGATTGTAGAAGATGAAGCCTTGATTGGTGCTGAACTCAGCGATAATATTATGGCCCTCGGGTATCGGGTGACCCAAACAGTAAATTCAGGGGAAAAAGCATTGGAAAGCATTAAAGCAGATCGGCCGGATCTGGTTCTTATGGATATTAAAATAAAAGGCGAAATGGATGGTATCCAGGTTGCTGAAATAATAAAAGCAGAGAATGGCCCCCCGGTCATATTTCTTACGGCCTATCTGAATGATGACTTCATGAACCGGGCCAAAATCATCGAACCCTTTGGCTATCTGATTAAACCTGTCGACAGCCGCGAACTTCACAGTACCATTGAAATCACCCTGTATAAGGCAAAAATGGAAAAAGAGAGAAAGGAGCTCCTGGAAAAACTTTTTACCACTCAAAAAGAACTTGAAAAAGCCAGAAGTTTTATTCCCATCTGCGCCAAATGTAAAAAAATCAGGGATGACAAAGGGTATTGGGAAGAGGTTGAGGCCTATGCTGCACAAAACTTCTCAGCTTCTTTTACCCATAGTATATGCCCGGATTGCGTATCGATACTTTACCCCGAACTTTTCAAAAAATAGTTTTCAGCGCCTTTTAAAACCAGACCTGAAAAAATCGTTCTGAGTTTGCTTGAATTTTTAGCTTGACAGGCAATTCTCTGTTTGTTCTAATATACAGAACTTGGTTCTACATACAGAACTATTTTTTAGATTTAAGGACACTTCAGATGACTGCAGAAATGAAAAAATCCGTCTACAACCCGACTTCTCCCGCAGTAGAACAGGCAGCACAACTGTTGCTGTGCCTTGGGAAAAACAAAGACAACAGCATGAGCCTGACCACCATCTGCAAAGAGATCCATATCCATAAAAGCAAGGGATTTTCCATATTAAATGCCCTGGCACAATATGATTTAATTACAAAAGACTATAATACCAAAACCTATTCTCTTGGACCGGCGCTCCTGCCGCTGGCACAAAAGGCAAAAGAAAAACTGGATATCAATGCCATTGCAAAGGACCATCTTCAAAACCTGGCCATTGAAACAAAATCAAGCGTATTGCTGGGTATTATCTGCAATGATCAGTTTTATATTGCTGGAAAATATGACGGAAATGATAAGCTTTCCGTTACTGTCAGACAACACCAGTCCCTGCACATCACCCATGGTTCCCATGGAAAAGCAATTTTTGCATTCCTTACAAAAAAAGAACAGCAACGAATCATTGACTCAAACCAGCTTTTTTTTCATGGAACGATTGAATCCTTTGATAAAAACAGGCTTGAGCAGGAACTCGATTTCTGCCGTAAAAACGGATATGCCGTTGATAATGGGGAAATTACACCGGGAATCACTGCTGTGAGTGCACCGGTATTTGATCATAATAATGCGGTCGCTGCGGGTATTGTGCTTGTAGGAACCTTTACACAAGATAAATTTGAAACCTTTGGGAAAATGATTGCAAAAACCAGCCGAATCATTTCCAGGCAGGCAGGAGCAAAAATTAAATGAAAAAGAGTCAAACAAAAATAGTTAAAACAACTACCTGGTCTGCCGGTCCCGGCTGTCATGGCGGTTGCGGCGTTCTTGCCCATATTAAAGATAATCGGCTGATTAAACTCGAAGGTGACCCCGATCACCCCTGGAATCAGGGCCGCCTTTGCGCAAGAGCCCTTGCCATGACCCAGTATATCGACCACCATGACCGGTTAACGTCTCCCCTCAAACGGGTAGGCAGCCGGGGGGAAGATCAATTTGAAGAAATCACATGGGATGAAGCTTTTGATATCATAGAAGAAAAAATGACCGCCATACGGGATGATTTCGGTCCGGAGAGCATGATTTTTTCAATGGGAACAGGTCGGGACATCGGCCCGTGGATCTGCATGCTGGCCTATGCTTACGGCAGTCCCAATGTCATGTTTGCATTGAGCGGAAATGCCTGTTACAGCCCCAGAATTGCCGCCCTGGATACTGTCCAGGGGGATTATTGTGTCTTTGATGCCGCCCAGTGGCTGCCGGGACGGTATGATAACCCGGAATACAAAGTGCCGGAATGCATGATCATCTGGGGGTACAATATCTCTGCCACCTGCCCTGACAACCTGTTTGGCCACTGGATTATTGATCTGATGAAAAAAGGGACAAAAATCATTGCAATTGATCCGCGGCTTTCCTTTTTTGCTTCCCGGTCAACATACTGGCTTCAGATCCGGCCCGGAACCGACGCCGCCCTTGCCCTGGGGTTTTTACATGTCATTATCAAAGAGCAGCTGTATGATCAAACCTTTCTTGAAACCTGGACAGATGCACCACGGCTTGTCAGAAACGATACAGGAAAACTGTTAAGGGAATCTGATATTATTGCCGGTGGATCAACTGAAAATTTTGTTGGTTTTGATTTACATACAAACACCCCCGTCATCTGGGATACCCATGAGCAAGCCTATTCAATCAAATCAGCAATCCCATCATTAGCTGGGGTTTTTGAAATAACACTTTTAAACAAACTTACAATTGCATGTACAACGGTATGGGATAAATTCAAAGAAAACTGTGCCGTGTACACTCCTCAAAAAGTTGAAGAAATCACCTTTGTTCCAGCAAAAGATATTCAAAAGGCTGCCAGATTCTATGCTCGGGCCAAGCCTGCATCCATACACTGGGGCGTACCCATTGACATGACCCCTGAAATCACCCCTTTGTGCCATGCCATTGCAGCCCTGTGGGCTTTAACCGGTAATCTTGACACACCCGGAGGAAATGTTTTTACCCGTTCTGCCTTTAATGCAGTGGCCTATGCCCTTCCAGGTGCAGAAGGCGTAATCAAATTAAAGGATAAGGCATTAGACACGCCGCGAATCGGTAAAGATGAGTACGGCCCGTTTAATAAATTTATATGGCGGTGCCAGACCGACAAAGTCATTGAACAAATTTTCAGTGAAACACCCTACCCGGTTAAGGGCTTGTGGATGCAGACCTGCAACCCGTTATCCGGCATTGGTCTTGATCCAAAACTGTGGCAAAAAGCCTTTGAAAAACTTGATTTCATTGTCGGGGTTGATCTGTTCATGACCCCGTCCCTGCGGTATGCCGATATTATCCTGCCGGCAGCCACATTCCTTGAAAAAGACGGCGTCCGGTCCTGGTGGGTTCCGTTGCAGACCATAAATAAAGCGGTTACGGTTGAGGGTTGCAGGCCGGATGTTGAAATTAATTTTGAACTGTCCAAACGGTTTGATCCTGATTTTAAATGGGAGACCGTCCATGACCTTTTTGATGAAATTCTTAAACCGTCTGGAATGAGCTTTGAGCAGCTGTCTGAAAAAGGATGGGCCCTGCCCCCGGAAAACCATGCCTCAAGACCCTATTTCCGCCACGAAAAAGGCCTGCTCAGATCAGACAAAAAACCCGGGTTTGTCACACCTTCGGGGAAATTTGAACTGTACGCAACACTCAGGGAAGAGTGGAACCTTAACCCTTTGCCCTATTTTAAGGAACCGCCCTTTACGCCGGTCTCACGGCCGGACCTGTTTAAAGAGTTTCCGCTGATTCTTGGCACCGGCAGGAGATCACCTGCTTTTTTTCATGCCGAGCATCGCAATATCCCCTGGTTGAGATGTCTTGATCCTGACCCTGTGGTGGAAATTCATCCAGAGACTGCAAAGAAAAACAATATATCAGGCGGTGAATGGGTCACAATTGAAAACTGGATGGGAAAAGCCAGGTTCAAGGCCAAGGTTACAAAAATCGTCCCGCCCTGGATGGTCATGGCAGCCCACGGCTGGTGGTTCCCGGAAAAAAAGGATGATCCGTTATTTCATACCTTTAAATCCAATATTAATATGCTGATTCCCATGAATGAACAGGGAGAGGATGGGCTGGGCGCACCCATCAAGCATCTGTTATGCAAAATCAGCAAAGAAATAAAGGAGGGTGGGCATGGCAACGTCTAACAAAAAAGGCCTTCTCATTGATTATGAATATTGTACGGGTTGCTTTGCCTGCACGGTTGCCTGCTGCCAGGAACACGGCTGGGAAGCCCCGTTAAGCGGTATAAAAGTAATGGAAATTGTACAGGATTTGCCAAACAACAAAGCATACCTGACCTTTCTTCCCTTTCCCACTGAGCTTTGTGTGTTATGTAACAAGCGGACCAGAGAGGGGCTTGAACCTGCCTGTGTAAAACACTGCATGGCAAACTGCATGACATACGGAAATTTACAAGACCTTGCCAGGGAACTTGAAAAAAAGCCAAGGAGGGTTCTCTGGTCACCCAAATAATGTCAAACCCTTTAAGGAGACTGGTATGAAAGATGATGGGGTAAAAATAATAAAAACAACCACCTGGTCGCCGGGTCCTGGGTGCCATGGCGGCTGCGGGATACTTGTCCATGTCAAGGACAATAAAGTGATCAAGGTGGAGGGTGATCCGGATCATCCCTGGAACCAGGGAAGATTGTGTTCACGGTGTCTGTCCATGACACAATACATGTACCATAAGGACCGGCTTAAAAAACCGTTAAAACGAGTCGGTGAACGCGGACAAGGCAAATTTGAAGAAATTTCCTGGGATGAAGCCTTTGATCTGATTGAACACAAAATGAAAAAGATACGCAAAGAGCATGGCCCTGAATCCGTTATTTTCCACCAGGGAACAGGCCGGGATATCGGCGGATGGATCTCCATGCTGGCCTATGCCTATGGAAGTCCCAACTGGATGTTTGGTCTTTCGGGCATCTCCTGCTATACGCCCAGGCTGATGATGATGTCCATCACCCAGGGGGATTTTGCAGTGGTGGACGCATCCCAGTGGCATGAAAAAAGATATGATGATCCAGACTATAAAATTCCTGAAACCGTTACCATCTGGGGGCAGAATCTGCCGGCAACCTGTCCGGACGGCTTTTTTGGTCACTGGTATATTGATTTGATGAAACGGGGTACCCAGGTGATGGTCATTGATCCCAGATGTACCTGGATCGCCTCCCGGGCCAAGCTTTGGCTCCAGATAAGACCTGGAACCGATGCAGCTCTTGCCCTGGGATTCATCCATGTCATGATCAAAGAAAACCTGATCAACATGGAATTTATTGAAAAATGGACCAATTCTCCGTTTCTTGTGAGAACGGACCTGGAAAAACCAGCCCTGTTAAAAGAGAGTGATCTTAAAGAAAACGGATTAGATACCAATTTCATTGCCCATGATCCTGTTTCAAACAGTTTTGTGGTATGGGATTCCGACAATCAAACCTATAAAAAAAGCAGCATACACCCGTCAATGGAGGGCGCCTTTGACATCAGGCTTGCCAATGGTTCAACAGCAACGGCAAAAACGGTCTGGACCCTGTATAAAGAAAATGCTGAGCTGTATACCCCCGAAAAAGTGTCTGACATTACCTGGGTGCCGCAAGATAAAATCAGACAAGGTGCCCGCATCTATGCCAAAAGCCAGCCTTCCGCCCTTCACTGGGGACTTCCCATTGATACCATCCCGTCAACCGTACCCACTTCCCAGGCCATCAACCATCTGTGGTGTTTGACCGGCAACCTTGACAATCCCGGCGGCAATGCCATTGCCCGGTATGCCTATGATGTGGTGACCTATCCCTATCACTCCGGCGGCGCCATTTTAAGCCTTCCCCCACAGGTCATGGATAAACGGATCGGCATCCATGATTATGGCGCCATAAAGGATTTCAGGGCATGGGCCCAGCCTGATAAAGTGCTGGAACAAATTTTCTCAGGTGATCCCTATGAAATCAAGGGTATGTGGATACAGACCGCCAATCCCATTGCCTGCACTGGAATGGATCCCAAAAAATGGCGGGATGCCATAAAAAAACTTGATTTTACGGTTTGTGTAGATCTTTTCATGACGCCGACAGCCATGCTGTGTGATGTGATCCTGCCGGCGGCAACCTTTCTTGAAAAAGATTCATTAAAGGCATGGTGGGTGCCTTTGCAGGCCATAAAAAAAGTCGTGGAAGTAAAAGAATGCAAATCCGATATTGAGATCAATCTTGAGCTGTGCAAACGGTTCATGAAAGATTTTCCCTATAACAATACCAAAGAACTCTTTGACACGCTTTTAAAATCAGCAGGCATCACCTATCAGGAGCTCACCGATAAAACCTGGATGATCCCCCCCAAGGGTCATCCCAGCAAACCCTACTTCAGGTATGAAAAAGGCCTGTTACGACAGGATAAAAAACCGGGATTTCGAACTCCGTCCGGGAAAATTGAACTGTTTTCTTCCTGGCTTGAAAAATGGGGGCTTGACCCCATGCCCTACCACGAAGAGCCGCCCTACAGCCCTGTCAGTACACCGGACCTGTTCAAGGAGTATCCGCTCATTCTCAGCACCGGACGAAGAATGGGACCTTTTTTTCATTCAGAACATCGACAGATCCCCTGGCTTAGAGAGCAGCAAAGAGAACCGGTCCTGGAAATCCACCCGGATACAGCGCTTAAATACGGCATTGCCCATGGAGAAAAAGTCTGTGTGGAAAACTGGCTGGGGAAAATCACGGTAAAAGCCCTTGTCACTCCTGTGATCCATCCGGATATTGTCATGGCCGAGCATGGATGGTGGTTTCCTGAAAAACAAGGAAAAGAACCTGAGCTGTTCGGCGTATGGGATGTTAATGTCAACCAGCTGATTCCCATGGGCCACGAAGGAAAGGCAGGATTGGGTTCCCCCATAAAAAGCATGCTGTGCAAAGTATATAAGGCAAAAGGATAAAAGATATGTCAGAATATGGAATGCTCATTGACTATGAATATTGTACCGGCTGCAAAACCTGTGAAGTGGCCTGCAAACAGGAGTATGGCAGACCGGCCGGAAAGGTGGGAGGGGTAGAAGTAACCCAATTCATCCACACCCTTCCCAATGATAAATTGTTTATTACCAATATTCCCAGTTTTACCAGGGCCTGTGTTTTTTGTGCCGGCCGGGTCAACCAGGGACTGGAACCTGCCTGTGTAAAACACTGTATGGCTGGGATTCTGACATTTGGCAGACTTGAAGATTTACAAAAACTGATTCCAAAAAAAAGAAAGGCCATTCTCTGGACCAAGGGATGAGACAACCAGACTCAAATCATAGAATACCATCAAACCAGAATAGGATTGCTTAGTGAAATTGTTTGTTCGGACCCATTCTGTAATTATTGCGACCCTTTGGATGGTGGGCACGCTTTTCTCGTTTATGGCCATGGCCATTGGTGGAAGAGAACTGGCATCAGAGCTGACAACATTTCAGATTCTTTTTTTCAGAAGTCTTATCGGTCTGTTTATCATCTGCGGACTGGTTTTAGCATCCAGGAAAAAACAACTATTTTCACGCCATATCGGTTTGCATCTGGTGCGAAATATTGCTCATTTTTGCGGACAATTCGGCTGGTTTTACGGTATTGCCAGCATTTCTCTTGCAAAGGTCTTTGCCATTGAATTTACATTGCCCGTGTGGACAGCTCTTTTGGCAGCTGTTATTTTAAATGAAAAATTGACGATGCCAAGAATTATTGCCGTCCTGTTCGGTCTTGCAGGCATGCTGATCATTCTCAGGCCGGGGTTGGGGGTTATGAACCTTGCCTCCCTGGCGGTTCTGGCGAGTGCGGTCTGTTATGGACTGTCCCATACGCTCACACGGAAAATTACTCAATATGATTCCCCCATTGTCATATTATTTTTCATGACCGCTATTCAGCTGCCCATTGGTTTTTGCCTTTCTATTGGAAACTGGCACACACCTTCACTTGCATTATGGCCCTGGCTGCTGGTTGTGGGAACCTGTGCCTTAAGCGGCCATTATTGCATGGCCCGGGCGCTTGGCATCGCCCCTGCCACAGTGGTGGTTCCCATGGATTTTTTACGACTCCCCTTAATTTCAATTGTGGGATTCTTTTTCTACAACGAAAAAATTGATGAATTTATATTTTTCGGGGCTCTGGTCATGCTGACTGGGAATCTTATTAATATAAAAGCCGAACAAACAGCACCCGACCATAGAATCAAATAAATTTTCCTTTACAGTCCTGACAGCAATTGATAATCAAATGCCATGGTCCAAACCCCTACATATCAAGAATTAGAACTAAGGATAAAAGCGCTTGAAACCAATGCTCAGAAGACCAAAGGAATTCTGAAGATAACCAGGACTGCAAGAAGAAACTATAAACGATTTTTAAAATTTCTGCCCTATCCCGTCCTTGTCAGAGATGCAAAAGGATTGGTTTCCTATTTAAATCCTGCTTTTACTAAAACCTTTGGCTGGACATTAAAAGAGCTGAAAGGTAAAAAAGGAAAGCAATATATCCCCCTGGCGCTTAAAGATGAACTGCTCAATATGATCAAAGCCCTGCCCTTCAAGAAAAATGTACTGCAACTGAACACCAAAAGACTTACAAAAGAGGGTAAAATTCTGGATGTAATGCTGCGAGTCGGTGTGGACAAGGATAAAAACAACACCCCTGAAGGGATGATAATCGTCCTCAGGGATGTAACCATGGAAAAACGGATCAAACGCAATCGTATGGCCATGAACCGGATCAGCCAGGTTCTGCCTAAATATCCGGACTTAAGACAACTGCTGTATTTTATCAATACTGAAATTAAAGAACTCCTTGAAACTGAAAGTGCCAATACAATTTTACTGGATGAAACTCAAAATGAATTTTATTTTCTAAGTGCAGCCAATGATGATCCCATCACCCGTGAACGAATAGAAAAAGCAAGATTTCCGGTTGATGAACTTTTATCCGGCCAGGTGGTTAAGACGGGCAAACCCATGATTGTCAACCAGCTTTCAGAAGACCAGCAGAACCAGTATCAATCAAGAGATAAAAAAATCGGGTATACGGTTAAAAATGTCCTTTTGGTCCCTTTAAGGAATAAAAACAGGATTATCGGGATTTTGGCTGCTGATAATAAGAAGACAGGGGAATTTGATGAAACCGACCTGGAAACATTGAACACAATTGCCGCAACAGTTGCTTTATCTATTGAAAATGCCAGGGTTACAAGGGAATTGAGAAAAGCCTATGAAGAATTAAAAAGCCTGAACAATGCCAAGGATAAAATGATCAGTCATCTGTCCCATGAACTCAAAACACCTGTGGCAATTCTATTGAGTTCATTTAAAATTCTTTCAAAACGACTTGCAGATCTCCCGGAAAAAACCTGGCAACCCACCTTTGACAGAATACAGCGAAACCTGGCACGAATCATTGGAATCGAAGATGAAGTGTATGATATTGTTGAAAAAAAGGA
Source organism: Pseudomonadota bacterium (assembly GCA_018821715.1). Lineage (GTDB taxonomy): Bacteria > Desulfobacterota > Desulfobacteria > Desulfobacterales > Desulfobacteraceae > Desulfobacula. Next base: position 11,487 of record JAHJLN010000233.1, read on the forward strand.
AGTCTTCCACAATAAACTTTTTTCTCTTATCCTGGAACAATGCCAGGATGAATTCGAAGCCCTTATTGCTGAGGAAACAGGAGAAACAGGGGTTCTGGCCAAAGTCAGACAGAAAATTGAAGATCTTTTCAGCCCCCGTGACCTGGTCATTCAGGATATTTTTTTAAACCAGTTTGTTGAAAAAAGACTTGAGGCTGTCCAGCCGGATATGGCCCATCGAGATGTCGTCATTGTTAAACGTCTTAAATCTTCTTCCCCGATTCAAATGCCGGTTGAACCCTTAAGAAAAACGATTGACGGGCTGATTCGAAATGCAGTTGAAAACACTCCGGATGGTGGGAAAATCGAAATACTTGTCCGCCAAAAAGGCAAAGGTGTTGAGTTTGTTGTAAAAGATCATGGAATCGGCTTAACCCGGGATGCTCAAAAAAGAATTTTTGAAGGTTTTTTTTCAACCCAGGAAACCATGAATTATTCATCAAAACGGCCCTTTGATTTTAATGCCGGCGGTAAAGGCGCGGATCTTCTTCGAATGAAAATATTTTCAGAAAGATTTAATTTTAAAATTTCCATGATATCAAACAGATGTCAGCGTATTCCTGAAAACAAGGACACCTGTCCCGGCACAATACAAGACTGCGGAAAACTTTCAGGCCCTGCCTGCGACGGGATGACAATTGTTACCTGTTTTTTCCCTTTTCATTAAAAACCTGCAACCGTTAAAACCAGACCTTTTTATTGCTTTTTTTCTTATAAAAATGGAAAATACCAGTGTGAATAAAACTAAATCAACAAGAGAATTTAATCCAAAGCTGCTATGGTATTATACCATTGGCGTTATTGTTGTCTGGTCGCTGTTCATCTGCTTGTCATTATTGTGGCACCATAGAACAATGAACGACGGTGTATTGGCCGCAGCAAAAATTGAAGCCAGAGCGGCCTTTCAGAACCATGTTGTCTATCGAAGCTGGAATGCCGTTCACGGCGGGGTATATGCTCCCATTACCGAGGGGACTCAGCCCAATCCATATCTTGATGTTTTTGAGCGCGACATTCAAACGCCCTCGGGCGTAAAACTCACTAAAATAAACCCTGCCTTTATGACACGCCAGGTAAATGAGCTGGCGTTTGAAAAATATGGATATCTCGGCCATATCACCAGCCTCAACCCTATTCGGCCTGGAAACAAACCAGATGGCTGGGAAACAGCAGCATTAAAGAGCTTTGAACAAGGAGCCAAGGAAGTAAGTTCTGTACATATCATTAACCAACACAAATACATGAGACTGATGCGGCCTTTGATTACTGAAACAGGATGCCTGACCTGCCATGCAAAGCAAGGATACAAAGAAGGCGAAATAAGGGGTGGCATCAGTGTTGCCGTATCCATGGAACCGCATCTTGCGATTAATAAATCCACTCTAAAGAATTTTGCCTTCGTGTATTTTTCTGTCTGGCTGGTCGGACTCATTGGAACCTTTTTTTTTATTACTGCTCTAAACGGGCAGATACAAAAACGGCTGATTGCAGAAACTGAACTGCACCGCCACGAAAAAATGGAAGGTGTAATCGAAATGGCCAGGGCGGTCTGTCATGAATTAAACCAGCCTTTACAAATGATCCTGGGCAATTCAGAAATTATTATGCTGGACAATATTGACAGGCAAACCCTTATAAAAAGGGTCGGACTGATCAAAGAACAGGTGGGTCGAATGGGAAAAATGACCCGGAAACTGATTAAGATTACCAATTATGAAACAAAGGAAATGCCCCAGGGCAAGGTCATTGATATTGATAAATCATCCCGTTAAACTCGACTGGTATCATCTGCTTTCCTTCCCGGTCATGCCAAAATATATGGCAATCAGTACAATACTGACGCCAATCCAGCCCGCCAGCCCTGTCTGCCTGTTAAAAAAGAGAACATCCCAGACAAATGAAAGTGCGGGTTGCAATAAAAGGATCAAGCCTGCGTGAGAAGCATTAACCTTTGGTAAGGCATTGGAAATCATCACCCATGCCAGGGATTGAATGAATAGGCCTAAACAAATCAGCGATGACAGGGTTACCATATCCGGGATGCCAAAAGAATCGTTTGAACTGTATACCTTGCACCCTAGAAAAAACGAGCAGGCCACAGACAAAACCATCAAATAATAAAACAGGGAAAATTCTTTTTCATCGGATTGAAGGTGTCTTAACAACAGCAGGAACATGCTGTAAAATACTGCGGTTGCAAGTCCCAAAGCAATACCGATAAAATGGTCATGGCTCAAATGATCCATATCCACGCCAATAATCAGAAACAGCCCGAAAAAGGCCAACGGCACGGATAAAACAAAAGTGATCCTGATTTTTTCTTTAAAAACAAGAAATCCGACAATGGAAAGAACAAACACCTGGCAGTTCCCCAGTATGGTAGCAAGGCCCGGACCAACATATTGAATGCTCAAATGCCATGTCCACAGATCAAGGGCAAACAAAAGACCGCATACAATTGCAAGGATGTTTTTTTTCAGACTCTTTTTTTTAAATTCTTTTTTAAGAATACAACCGCAAATAAGAAAAAAACTGCCAAAAAAAACCCTGTAAAAGGCTGAAACAGTGGAAGAAACATGGGATGTTTTTACCAGCACACTGGAAAAACTGATGATGAGTGCTCCGATAAGAAGTGCGTTAACAGGCCGGTAAAATGTTTCTTTGCTCAACATTGCTCTATCCTTTTGACATAAAAAACGGACCGTAATGGTTAATATCCAGATAGTCAAGTTAAAAGATATGATTCCCATGTTTGATTTTAAAGGGAAAAAAGATTATAGAACAATTCATGTTAAACAAGTTAATAGAAAACCAATCCAAAATACATACACGGGACATCCGGCTTGCCACCTATCCGTACACAGAGTCCAGGGTGGTTGTTCATGGGGTTTTGAAAGACCAGCGATATATAAAGGTATTTGATGTGACAGGCGCTGTGATAGGACCGGGAATTATTCACCACATGGATGTAAAACTGCTGATAAAGGCTGATCCCCTCACAATAGAAGATGCTCAGGCACAAATGCTCCATGTTCCCATGTCTGAATGTACAACCACACTGGATACAATTGAAAACCTGAAAGGTCTTGAAATCAAATCAGGTTTTTCAAAAATGATTCGAAGCATCATGGGCGGGAACAAGGGCTGTACTCATCTTTGCCAGCTTGTTATTGCCATGGGTCAGGAAATTGTCCATGGCTGGCTGACACAGAAAAGAAAAGATAAACCGCCTGTTCCAAAGGATTTTAACAGCTTCAGCGAAAAAAAATATTTAATTGATTCCTGCCGCATGTGGTCCGGGCAAGGTCCTAAAGTTCAACGTCTTGAAAAGATTATAAAAGATCTGAAATCGGTTTAAACCGTTTTTATAATAAACTCTTTTTATTTAAACACGATCAGTCCACAAATAAATCCTTAGATCAATTATATCTTTTTGGGAGAATTCAACACCTTCTGATTCAAGAAGCGCTTTTTGAAGTTCATACCCCTGGGACGGTCTCAAGGATATTTTTCCGTGTGAATTGACAACACGGTGCCAGGGCAGATGATATTTTTCAGACATTGAATGAAGAAGCCGTGAAACCTGCCGGGCGCCACTGGGTTTTCCTGCAAGTGCTGCGACCCTTCCATAGGTCAGAACCTTTCCTTCCGGTATATTTGCCATAACGAGAAGCACTCTTTTAGTAAATAAGGTTAACATGGCAGTCAGGTTGCCATAATTTATATATATTTTCAAATTAATTTGATTGACTTAATGATCTTAAAATTCAAGCAGTAAAAATGTGCTTATTTTTAGCGGCCTGATTTCATAACTGCCCTACAGATTTTATTACCCCCATGGCCCCCTAACTTTGCCCGTCCAATCCATCTTTTAACATATTCCCCAATACGTTTAAAATCTGTATCTTGCTCATAAAGCCGGGCAATACGTTCTTAATTAAATTATAAAACGTAAGCTGATTATAAAAGCAGACCACTGCACCTATCTCAGTGAGCATGCTGATTTTTAATTTGATTAAAATCCTCTGATGGAATATGGAAGATGTGTGAATATGGATATTAAACGCATATTACCGATCCTTTCGATTCTTGGAGCGGTTTTTTTATGGGGCAGCTCATTTTCTGCCATGCGGATCCTGCTCCGGGATTTAAGCCCCACTGCCGTGATGTTCTGCCGTCTTTTTATTGCAGTTATCTTTATTCTTCCAATATCCGGAAAAATATTTTCAACATCCTACCAAAAAGGGGATTGGAAAATTTTATTACCCATGGTTCTATTCCAGCCCTGTCTTTATTTTTTATTTGAATCCAATGCGTTAACCTTTACCACTTCGTCTCAGGCCGGTATCATTTCAGCCTGCCTGCCGTTAATGGTGGCGGTTGCCGCCTGGTTTTTCCTTTCTGAATCCATGCATCGAAAAATCATCATCGGACTTATTCTTTCGATATTCGGGGTTGTCCTGCTGACACTTTTTCAAGGCGAACAGGTCAATGCCCCCCATCCGGTTCTTGGAAATTTTCTGGAACTGTGCGCCATGGCCAGTGCCTGCGCAAATATTATTCTGATCAAAAAATTAAGTTCAAGATACAGCACCTGGGATTTAACCCGATTGCAAGTCTGTGCCGGGATGCTCTTTTTTTTGCCCGGTATCCGATCTGTCATTCTTGCAGATCCATCCATCTGGACCCTGAAAACGATTCTGCTCTTGCTGTATTTAGGTGTTTTTGTCTCTTTTCTTTCCTTTGGCCTTTATAATTGGGGTGTCAGTAAGGTGGCGGCTTCCAGGGCCTCCATATTTATAAATCTGATTCCTGTAACCGCTGTTTTACTGGGATGGCTGGTTTTAGGCGAAACATTAAATACCCGCCAGATGATTGCAGCCGGTATTGTCATTTTCGGTGTATTCTTCAGCAATCAGCAATAGAAACTTCCCGGGTCTTGATATTCCTTATGATCTGGTTTGCCAGGGCTTTGTCTTTGAGTATCCTGATATGACCCAGTCCGTGGGTTGAATATAACCGGATATTATCCTGGAGAAGACTTGCCTTCCAGGATTCTTCATAAGAAATTGCCCTGTCAGCCGTATCATGAACAATCAGAATATCAGAACAAAGCAGTTTAATCTGATCGATGGGATTCTCCTTTTCAAATTCATGGCCGGTCTCTTTTTCAATGTCTTTTAAAAGCGATTTAAAAATAGACAAAGGCACCCCGTATTTAAAAAATGCATGATCAAGAGTGTCAACCAGGGGGAGGGCCGGTGCAATTAAAATGGTTTTTATTCCCTGACCGGTTCGCCAAAGGTAATTAATCACAGCCGATGCCCCAAGAGAATGGGCCACAATGGCTTTTACATCGAGCTTTTTTTGAAGGGTCATGAACTGATATACGGCATTTGAGAACTCAAAGTAATTGCTTGTTTTTCCATCTGAATTGCCATGTCCCACATGATCAAATGTAAAAACAGAAAACCCGGCTTTAACAAAAAGTTCAAAATACTCATAAAACTGGATACCGCATCCTGCCCAGCCATGAATAAAAAGCACAGCCGGGCCCTTACCCCATTGATATCCTTGAATGGTCCTGCCCCCGGATTGAAATTTAAAGGGCTTTGCTTTTTGAATCATTTGCTTTTCTTTTTCAGACATTTTGTAATGTTGGGGGGTAAAAAAAAGTTTTTTAACCACATATTTTGCCAACGGCCTGGAAACAATCCAAAGCAAAGAAAAAAATAAATAGATCGTCTGCACCTTAAACTGTTCAACAACACGAACGTTCGTGCTTTTGATGAATGAATTTGTATGGCTGATTGTCATCATGACCCTCCTGTTCTAACTTATGGTTTATAAGAATTAATCAATCTCTCAAAAGATTGGGACATCAAATCACCTGCGCCGGGATAATCCAGAGAACTGTGGTAAAGAAAAAATCCCAGAATCAGAGAATAGAGTTCAAAGGCAAACAGATCGCAATTGGTATCTGCCCTAAAGTCCCCTACCCTTACAGCGGACCCGGCGATCCTGCCCAGGCAGTCAATCCAGGACTTCTGCTGTTCTAAGATAAAGTCTCTGACCAGACCTGGACGATCGGAATATTCAGCTGCTGCTGCCACAAAAATACAGCCGCCAGACAATTCTTTGGTCCAGTGAATCCAATTTTCCATGATCTTTCTGATTCTCGGGATACCGGCAGGTGCTTTCAATGCAGGAGCGATCACATCCTGATTAAAAATTTCTCCTGCATGTTCCATGACGTTTAACTGCAGATTTTCCTTGGAATGAAAATGACCGAACAGACCACTTTTAGACATATCAGTAGCTGTGGCCAAGGTTCCAATGCTTAAACACTCCAACCCAAGCTTTGAAGCAAGTTCAAATCCTTTATCCAGGATCTTTATTTTTGTATCATCACCTTTTTTCATAAACACAAAATAGCACGAACGTTCGGATTTAGTCAATAATTATTTTTGATTGTCTTGTTTTTTTTTATAAACATCTGGTATCTTTTTAAAAAAAAGAGTATGAAAAATATTTTACCTTAAAATAAATTTCTAAAATCTTCAGTCAGTTTTAGATTGAGAAAGGAGAGGACGATGAAAAAAGTCGGAATTGTTGGTTGGCGTGGAATGGTTGGATCTGTACTCATGGAAAGAATGATAGCTCAAAATGATTTCAAACGATTTACCCCTCTTTTTTTCACCACCTCCCAGGTTGGGCTCAAAGCCCCTGATGTGGGAATTGAGGCACAGCCCCTGGTTGATGCATATGATATAGACCGTTTGCTGGATATGGATATTATCCTGTCCTGCCAGGGTGGATCCTATACCGAAGCCATACGGCCGAAACTTGCCCAAAAGCATTGGGACGGCTACTGGATTGACGCGGCATCCACCTTGAGAATGGATACAGACAGCATTATCGTCCTGGATCCTGTCAACAGGAAGGTCATTGATGATGCGTTATCCTGTGGTATTAAAAATTATATTGGCGGCAACTGCACTGTTTCTCTCATGCTCATGGCCCTTGGCGGCCTGTTTGAAAACGATGTGATCGAATGGCTGACATCCATGACCTATCAAGCTGCTTCCGGTGCGGGTGCCAAAAACATGGAAGAGCTTGTGGCTCAAATGCAGATGATTGGTAAAATGGCCTCTCCGATTCTTGAAAACCCGGCATCGGCCATCCTGGACCTGGACAAAAATGTCATTAACACCATGAGATCCCCTGCCCTTCCGGTTCAAAACTGGGCTGTACCCTTGGCTGCAAATCTGATCCCCTGGGTTGACCGGGCAATGGACAATGGCCAGACAAGGGAAGAATGGAAAGGGTTTGTTGAAACCAATAAAATTATCGGGCGGTCGGATCACCCGATTCCAATTGACGGCCAATGCGTCAGAGTAGGCTCCATGCGATGCCACAGCCAGGCGTTTACCATCAAGTTGAAAAAAGATGTACCGCTAAATGAAATTGAAGCCATGATAGCTGCAAACAATGACTGGGTTAAGGTGATACCCAATTTAAAGGAAAATACCATAAAAGACCTTACCCCTGCTGCTGTGACCGGGACATTGACCGTCCCTGTCGGCCGGATCAGGAAAATGAATCTTGGAAATGATTACCTCACCGCGTTTTCAGTTGGGGATCAATTGCTCTGGGGTGCGGCTGAACCGCTTCGCCGGATTTTAAATATCATTCTTTAGACGATTATTGCTTCAAGGCATACTTCCTTTCAAGAAAGGCAACCGATCTTGAAAGGGAGAATGTCAGGATAAAATAAAGAACTGTAATCGTTATCCAGATTTCAAATGTCAGAAAGGTGGCAGACATCAGTTCCATTCCCTGGAAGGTCAATTCCTGGACTGAAATAACAGAGACAATCGCTGAATCTTTTATGGTGGAAATAAACTGGCCTGCAAGGGGGAATGCCACCCTTCTGAAGGTCTGGGGCAAAATGACAAGCAAAAAGGTCTTTTGTCTGGACAAGCCGATGGACCAGGATGCTTCCCATTGTCCATCCGGCACGGAGATGATGCCGCCCCGGACGATTTCCGATACATAAGCCCCCTCGTAAATACCCAGAGCCATGACTGCCGAGATAAAGGAATTGATCTGATCCGGTCCTGCAAACAAAAAGCGTGTAATCTGTTGAATCGTATTGGAAGTGCCCCTTAACCATCTATCCAGATAGAGTGCATCTAAAAACTGGCTGGATATAAAATAATAAAAAATAATGACCAGAACCAGGGAGGGAATGTTCCGGATCGTTTCAACATAGATTCTGCTGACAAATCGCTGCTCAAACGATCCTTTTGCTCCCATGATTCCGGATACGGTCCCCATTAAAAAACCCAGAAGCGTTGACCAGACACTGAGCTTAACTGTTGTGATAAACCCTTTGATAAAAATATTGGCTTTAATTTTCCCTGTGACTGCATCCAAAAAAAAGAAATACGATGGGATGGCTTCCCATTCCCATTTATAGTCAAGGAAATGGCTCATCCTTGAAAAAAATAAATATATGACAGTAATTAAAAAAAGAATCACTGCCATATCAATAAGGGTAAACTTATAAGACGGTTTATTTAACAAGATCTTCCCATTTATTGGATTCAAACCAATAGGCGTTTTTCTCTTCTAAAAATCCTGTGGCATGCATGTTGATAATCCAGTTATTAAAAAAGTTGAGTGCGTCATGGTCTCCCTTTCTGATGGCAAATCCAATGGGCTCTTTGGTAAAATTTTCCCTGATGGGGATAAATAATTTATCCGGATGCTTGAGCGCGTGGAAGACCGGCATTGGCGCAGATGAGACCACTGCATGGACCCGGCCCAGATTTAATTCCTGAAGCGCCTGACTCTCATTTTCAAACAGTTTCAAGGTCGCCTCAGGCATGTATTTTCTGGTGGCCTGTTCTGCCGTCGTCCCCATCCTGACAGCGATACGAACCCCTTTATTGTTAAAATCAGCCAGAGTTGAGAATCCTTTGGCAAGGGTTTTATTGGCCACCATTGACATACCCGAGTATTCATAAGGGATGGTAAAATTCACTTTTAAATTGCGCTGGGGTGTTATCCCCATCCCACCTATGATCACATCAAATTTACCGGTTAAAAGTGCCGGGATAATGCCTGACCATGCTGTGGGAACAAACTCGATTTTAACGCCCATATCCTGGGCAAGTTTTTCGGCAACATCTATTTCAAATCCAACAAGATTCCCCTGTTTATCTTTCATGGCCCAGGGGACGAATGTGGACATGCCTACCCGGATCACTCCTTGTTTCTGAATTTTTTCAATAATGCTTTCCTGGGCAAACAAAGTACCACTCAGCCATAAGAAGACCATTACACTAAAGCATAAAATTCTTTTCATTTCTTCTCTCCTTTTTTTAAGGTCCTTATTCAACATTGTGGATTGATAAATATTTAAGTCTGTTTTCAAATTGTCTGATAATAAAAGAAAGACTTGCTGTAATAAGCAGGTAACATAATGCCACAGTAAACCAGATTTCAAAAGTCAAAAATGTTTGTGACACAATTCTTTGCCCCTGCATGGTTAAATCATAAATGGAAATCGTACTGACCAGGGCGGAATCTTTTATTAAGGAAACGCTTTGACCGGCGAGCATGGGAAGGGTCTGCCTGAGCATCTGGGGAAGGATGACGTTGATGTAGGTCGCCTGGGTAGAAAGTCCGATGCTTTGAGCAGCTTCATACTGTCCTTTTGGAATATTGATAATACCGGAACGAATAATCTCTGAAGAATATGCTCCTTCAAACAAACTCAGCGCAATAACGGCTGAAGTGAACGCAGGAATATTAAATACAGGTGAAATTACAAAATAGATTAAAAATATCTGGATCAGCAATGGTGTATTCCGGATGGTTTCAACATAGAGCCAGGATAAGAATTTCAGCACTGGTGAGGAAGACAGCCTTGCAAAGGCAGACAAAAATCCGATAAGAAATGAAAAAACAAGACCTAAAAAAGAAATTTTAAGGGTAATGAAAAGACCTTCCAGCAAAAGACCTTTTGTAAATTCACCATTTTCCAATACAAACAGAAAGGGTTTAACCCTGTACCACTGCCAGTTATACTCAAGATTTGAATATCCGATAAAGAATACAGAAAAAATAAATACAATAAATATAAAGGGTTTGATCCCTTTTTTTACTTGATCCATTATGTTGACCTTTGCTTTTTTAAAGGCAAAGAATAGCATGGAATCTAAAAACCTGCCACCTCTAATGGTAAATTGATTTATGTTAAAATTAATTACATTTATGGTGTTTTTACTTATTCTGGAAATCTTGTCTCAGCTGTTTTGCCATAAATGATCTGGGTGAGGGTTTTGCCCTCTGCGTATCCCTTGGCAAATCGTTTGTGGATGAATGGAACAGACAAGGCTTTTAATGAAATCCATGGAAATCTGTAGAACCATTTTGAACTTAACTCATAAATTTTCAAATCGTTCTGGATGCGTTTTATTTTTTTTTGATAAAGATCTTGTGCC
>JAHJLN010000234.1 GCA_018821715.1 Pseudomonadota bacterium
AATATTTTTCAATTCTTTTTCTAATAAGGAAACTTTTTTAGTATATTATTCATTAAATAAAAGAAAAACTTGTGGAAAAGGCTGAATTTGACATATAAAAACAAGGGTACAAAAAAAAGGAGAAGACAATGGCATTGATATTGAACATCCTCTGGTTCATTTTTGGCGGCGGACTTTTGGCCTGGATTTTATGGGTGCTGCTGGGCGGTCTGCTCTGTATTACCGTGATCGGCATTCCATTCGGGGTTGCTGCATTCAGAATCGCAGGATTTGCAGCATTCCCTTTTGGAAAAGAGCTTGTAGATTCCCGTGCCTTGGGGGAGAAAAGGATTACAGGAACAGGGCTTGCCAATTTTTTGTGGATTCTTCTTGCCGGAATCTGGCTTGCCATCTCCCATATTATTGCCGGTATCAGTCTGTGCTTGACCATTATTGGCATTCCTTTCGGGTTTGCCCATTTCAGACTGGCGGGTGTCTGTTTTGCACCTTTGGGGAAAAAACCGGTACCAAAATAAGCCGACAGAGGCTATAGGGCCTGTTCTGAACCGTCCGCATCAAAAGATTTAGCGCTTGACATTTTATTACGATGCTATATTATCATCGAAATCGCGCTGTTTTATGTAAAGCGCAAAGGTTTCTTTCAAAAGGTATATTTCACAAAAAAAATGGTGTTGAGCCTCAAGTTTGAAACTGCATTATTTATTTATTTTTATTACAGGAGACTGCCAGTATGGCTAATGGTATCGTAAAATGGTTTAACGACTCAAAAGGGTTTGGATTTATTGAACAGGATAATGGAAAAGACATTTTTGTTCATCACACAAGTATTAATGCAACAGGGTTTAAATCCCTGAATGAAGGGGACCGAGTTACATTTGATGTTGAACAGGGGCAAAAAGGCCCGGCCGCAACAAATGTTACTGTTGAGTAATTAAATCTTTTTTTAAACACAAAAAGTCATTTTACTGACTTGAATAAAAAAGCCCTTAGCCATTGAATTAGCTAAGGGCTTTTTGATTGTATCCTCCACAGCAGATATGATAAAGCATAACCTTATTCATAATCGCATAATCAAAAAGGAGACAATGGATGAAAGATGAAATTACAGCTGTTCAAAAAACAATCGACACTTTGATTGAATTTTGCGTCGGTTATGGTTTCCAGGTTATTGGCGCTATTGTTATCCTGATTTTAGGTGCTGTTGTTGCAGGGTGGGTGGCCAAACTCATTTTTGGAATGATGCAGCGAAAAAGTATTGATATTACCTTGTCAAAATTTTTATCCAACATTGTAAAGATCCTGATTATTGTTTTTGCCGTTATCATTGCCCTGGGAAAATTCGGCATTACCATTGCCCCCTTTGTTGCCGCATTGGGCGCTGCTGCTTTTGGTGCAAGCTTTGCTCTGCAAGGACCGTTGTCAAATTACAGTGCAGGGTTCTTGATTATCATGACACGGCCTTTCATTGTCGGCAATACCATCAGTGTGGCCGGTGTCAGTGGAATTGTAGAGGAAATCAAGCTTGCCTGTACGATTCTTACCGATGAGGAGGGTGAGATGATTACCATCCCCAACAAAAGCATTATTGGAGAAATTCTTCACAATTCCCAGGAAAATAAAATTGTTCAGGGGGTGATCGGTATCAGCTATGACAGCAGTCCTGAAAAGGCGATTTCAATTATTCAGGACGTATTGTCCAAAAACAAGGATGTGAACAGTGAAAAGGATCCGAATGTCGGGATTAAAGAATTTGCAGACTCTTCAGTAAATATCGGATTTCGATACTGGGTGCCCACTGTCAAGTATTTCCATACCTCCTATGCTGTGAACCTGGCGGTTTTCACTGCATTAAAAGACAATGATATTAATATTCCCTTCCCGCAAAGGGATGTAAGAATTATATCAAAAGCTTAAGTGTGATGGGTTTTTAAACCGCCTTGCGTTTTTTTAAGTCGTGATGATATTTACAGGATACAATTAATTTTAAATAAGGATTTATTATGGTGAAAAATAAAGAAACAGACTATAAAGACCATGTTAAAAAACAGACCCTGGTGGGTGCGGTTTTTTTGGCCCTGGTCATAGGATTTATTGGCGGAACCGTATATTCATCATTTAAGCTTGCCCCAGATAGAGCGGTTCAGCAGCAGACAAATGCCACATCAAACACTAACCAGGCAGGAAAGCAACAGGATAATTCAGTTGAGTTTTCTGCTAAAATTTTACAACTGGAACAATATTTGGAAAAAAATCCCAAAGACGCTGAGGCCTGGACGCAACTGGGGAATGTTTTCTTTGATTCCGATCAGGTAAAAAACGCCATTGAAGCCTATGAAAAATCCCTGGCCATTGAACCTGGAAAAATCGGCGTGATCACGGATCTGGGGGTTATGTACCGGAGAAATAATCAGCCTCAAAAGGCGATTGAAGCGTTTGATAAAGCCCTTTCAATTGACGGCTCCTTTGAAACCGCCCGGTTTAACAAAGGGATTGTTCTGCTGCATGACTTGAATGATGTGGCAGGCGGAATAAAGGCATGGGAAGAGATTGTTGAACAAAATCCCATGGCCATGGCGCCCAATGGTGAATCGGTTGATGCCTTGATCCAGAGAATGAAAAATCAAAAATAGATATGGGTAAGGGAAATAAAATCTGGAAATTAAAAACAGAGGAAATGGATTTCGGCAGTTATTCCTTTGAAATAATAAAAAAAAAGATCAAACATATTTATTTCAGGATTGATCCGTCAAAGAAAAAAATAATGGTTTCTGCGCCGGATCGCATTGATCCTGAAACACTGAACAAAGCCATTGAATCCAAAAAAGACTGGATCTTTAAACAGGTTAAAAAAAATAAAGTTGTAAGGCCCGACCCTGTAAAAGCATATGTAACAGGAGAACAACTTCTTTTTAAGGGTGAATCCTATGATCTTCATGTCCTTTACCAAAAGACACACCCAATGGTTTTTATTACTGAAAAGCATCGTATTCAGTTGATTGTACCCTGTGGCAATGATGTTTACGACCGAGAGAAAATGATTCTTGGCTGGTATAGAAAAGAACTAAAACAATCCATTAAAATAAATATTGCCAGGTGGGAGCCGCTGATAGGTGTGAAGGTCAATGACTTTGGCGTCAGAAAAATGAAAACCCGCTGGGGAAGCTGCAACACCACTGCAGGAAGAATCTGGCTAAACCTTGCCCTGATTAAGCTTGCCGACCCCTTTCTTGAGTATGTGATTGTCCATGAAATGGTTCATCTGCTGGAAAGAAGACACAATACCAGGTTCAAAGCATTTATGGATCAATTCATACCCGATTGGCGCAATCTGAAAAAAGAACTGAATCGGTTTGCTCTGTAAAAGACTGGCTTCAGGCTAAAACGAGAGTGTCAGGGTAAGGGAGCCGATGACCTGGCCCTGTTTCTGGCTGTCAAACTGTTTGGTCCTGAAAAGATGCCGGTAGGTCAGTTTGAACATGTCGTAGCTGAATGCAATGCCGACAGATAGGTCTGCAACCAGCGGTTTTTTATCCACGCTGGGGCTGTGCTGCCAGGTGTTGCCGTCAAGAAATATATCATGCAGAACCGCCTCCACCTGAGAACTTGCGAAAATATGTGCACCAAAAGGTTTTTTTGCAGATTTCAAACGTCTGGTGACAGGTGCGCTGACCCCTGCTCCAGCATGAATCACATCAGACCCGAAATCCTTTGGGATATTGTGTCCGAATCGAATTTCACCTCCTGTATTGCCTGATATTCGCACATTCCCCAGGGTCATCCCGGCATGGGAAATCAGGTCATTTTCCAGGAAATCAAAAAAAGTCGTATGTTGCACCCGCCATTTTCGCTGCCATGAAAACCTAACTGCCGGTTCATTGTGAAGCTGGTTGTCCCATCCCTTTGCCGTGGGAATGTTTCTGATATCATGGACCGTATTCTGGGAAAACTCAGCCTGGGCGGCCGGACCCACAACACCCATAACAATTTCCAGTGTGTCCAGTATGACGTGAGTTTTGCTGTGCAGGGCCAGCCCGCCATACAGAAAACCTGAATAGGGCTGGTCATTTTCAATCAGTGCTGTTGCCTGAATATCAGACGGTGTATAGATCTGTTGACCCATCAAAATCCCAACATTATGAATACTTTCAGGATCACCGGAAAATGGGATGGCTCGAATGACCGGGATGGACCAGTCCGGCAGGCGAGGGTCATCCCGGTAGCGCTTCAGATCATTGGAAAGCCAGGTGATCTGAACCGCATTGGTATAATATTTATCCGTATCTCCGAAAAGATCATTTTCAAAGAAGACTTGAACGGTCTGCAGTTCCGAAGATTTTTTGGCCCATGCACTGGTTGAAAAAAATAAAATAAATAAAAAGATGCCGAATAGCCAGAATCGCCCGACTTTATTCCATAGTCCCAAAACAACCTCTCCTTGTGGCTAAAAAAAATTTATTTCCTGTATAGCTTTTTTTGTCACAAAAAGTCGAATGAAACTGTGAAATAGGGCTGTTTTTAAAGTTGATTTGTTTTAATTCCAGGTATGGATTCAATTAAAAATATACGCGTTTAACACTTAACTTCTGCCGAATTCTTCTAATGATAATAATTTCTGATATGGCAAATGGTAAAAGTATCACTGCCAACACAATCACAATTGGCAGTATTGCCTTGAAAATCCATGCGATAAGGGAATACAGCAAAAGGTACAGCAGCCCTAAACCAAAAAAAACCTTATGGGAATCTGAGATCAATAAGAAAGCGCCTATTATTGAA
>JAHJLN010000001.1 GCA_018821715.1 Pseudomonadota bacterium
AATAAATATATATGCTATCAAGGGCAATTGGCAATTAGATCGCAGTATCCAAAGCAAAATAATTGCAATGGCATTTTCCATGGCCGCTGAAATTGAAAGAGATTTAATTTCTAAGAGAACCAAAGAAGCTCTTATGGCCAGAAAAGCTGCAGGCAAGCCTCTTGGTAGGCCTAAAGGCCCAGGTAAAAGCAAACTGGATCAATATCAACCAGAGATTGAGGCTCTACTAGCAAATGGCACTACTCAAAAATTCATTGCCAACCGATATGGCACCACTGAGGCAAATTTGCATAACTGGATGAAGAAACACGGGGTTAAGAAATTGAATTCTATGGAACTTTTACCCTAAATGTTTAATTATTACTCAATAAGGACTTAAAATAGAAAAGTGAAAAATGAAAATTTTAATCATTGATAACGATACAATAGTGCGTGGGAACATTGCTGATTTCCTTCACAAGAAAGGTTATCACATTTTTCAGTCCTCCAATGTTGCACGAGCACTTGGCATTGTACAATTACATCCGATTAGCATTATCATCTGCACAAAAAAAAATCAGGACATTGACTGTATAGCGCTATGCCGCAATATTCGAAATCAGAAAAAAGAGAGGTATATCTATTTCATAGCGATTACAAAAAGGGATGAAAAAGCGGAAAAGATTGAAGGTCTTAAACAGGGAATTGATGCGTATACGACTTACCCTGTTGATTTTGACAAACTGGAAGCGCTGGTTCAGGTTGGAATGCGTATTACAGGCTTCAACTCTCCACAAGACAAACATAACGCCTCGAAACAAGTCAAAACTATTCTGCAATTACCTGACTCCCCCAAAAAATCTGAAAACAGCTTTTCTATAATACAGTTAAATCCAGAAGCCGGAGAAGTGACCGGCCTTAAAAAAGAGGAGATTAGTAAATATGATATTCTCCTTGCCAGAATTGCTCTCGAAACGAATCTGGTTACAAAAGAACAACTGGCAAAAGCATTTTCATTTCAAAAAAGGCAAAGTAATTCCGGCAGGAAGATTTCTCTTGGTGATGTTTTCCTTGAAAAAGAAATGATTTCCTTAAACAAAATTGACAACCTGTATACAGCCACAAAAAATCGTTTGGATAGAAAATTTGGAGTTTTTGTTTTGAAAAAAGGCCTTGCGACGCAGGAACAGGTTAACAAGGCATTGGAAGAACAGGCCAGAGAATTTAAGACCACTCAATCATGCAGATTGACAGGTGATATTCTTGTTGATCACGGTGTGATAACAAAAAAGGAGTGCGACAACATCAGGCTTGAAATGAAAGGTTTAATATCCGATATCTCAAAAAAAACCGGCCCACCAGGAAGGAAGCTATCTACAAAAGAACAGATACAACAAAATGCACCAGAGGAATCAATGTTTCAAATAGCAGTCTCCGAAGATATGCTGGAGGCTCAAATTCAAGTCAATAAACATTTCTCTGGAAAGATTACCCCGGATGATATTCTTAGGTTTTTATCAAGACATCACGTTCAATTTGGCATTGTCAGAATTGAAGAAATTGTCGGATTTTTAAATTCAGACTTCAGAAAAAATAAATCCTTTACAGTGGCAAAAGGGAAACCATCATCGCCGGGGTGTGATGCCTCAATCGTCTATCATTTTGATACCGACCACTTAAACGCCGGGGTTATCAATGAAGAGGGAAAAATTGATTACAAGGAAAGAGGAGAAATACCACGGGTAACATCCGGTGACCTTTTGGCAACAAAAAAACCAATGAAAAAAGGAAAACCAGGAATTGATGTTTTCTCCAATTCAATTCCAGTAACTGAAACAAGTGATATCAATCTGAAATGCGGGGAAGGTACCCGCCTGTCAGAGGATGCTTTAAAAGTTTATGCGACAATTGATGGTCAGCCGGTTCTTGCTTTAACAGGAACTATTTCCGTCTATGCTGAGCTTATCATTAAAGGTAACGTGGATTTCAATACAGGAAATATTGATTTTGACGGCAACGTTCATGTTAACGGCGCTATTATGAACGGATTTGTCGTAAAATGCGGTAACCTTAGTGCAAAAGAAATAGTTAGTGGAAAAATTTTAGCCATCGGGGATGTAACCATTCAAGGGGGAATAATAAATGCAGATATTAAAGCAGAAGGAGACGTAAAAGCAAAATTTATCACAGATTCGAATATCAAATCTTTTGGAAATGTTATCGTGGATAAAGAGGTTATCAACTCCAAGATTCGTTCCAGCGGAAAATTTATAGCAGAACGCGGCAAAATCATATCCTCATTTATTTCAGCAAAAATGGGATTTGAATCAAAGGAAATCGGTACGGATGTTTCCCATCCCTGTAGAATAAATGTCGGTCTTGATGAAAATGTTAAAAAAAGAATCCAAGCATTTGATCATATCTTGAATGATAAAAAGAAGACCTTGGAAAGCTTACAAAAAATATATGAGAAACAAATGAAAGGTCTGGAAACCATCAACCATCAACTGTCAGAACAGAAAATACTCGATAAAAAATTTGATCAGGATCTGGCAGCCATTGAAACGATTATAAAAGAAATAGAAACAATCAATGAAGAAAAACGCGCCATCATTAAATGGTCCAAAGAAGAAAAAGGGCTTTCTGTTATTAAAGTTACAGGTTTGATCCTACAAGGCACAAAACTATTTGGAATACATTCATCAACGTCAATCAGAGAAACTATTCGTAACGTTACTATTAAAGAAATAAAACAGGTTGAAAACAATGTCTGGACAATGATGATTTTTGAATCCAAATAATACTTCAAAAAATGACAAAATCTCATCAACGATTTAACTTTGCGTCAGCTCTATTATGCGCCTGTATGTTTGCAAGCGGAGCTTGCGGTATTATCCTTGAGTATATCCAGGCAAGTCTTGCCTCCATGATTCTTGGCAATTCTTTTGAACAATGGGCCATCGTCATTGGGTTGAAATCGGGTTGGCTCTTGTGGGAGGTTTTTCCCCCACTCTAACCTATATTTCATATGGATATACTGAGCATTGGAATCATGATTGGGCTTGAAATCCCTGTGATTATAAGAATCAATAATGATTTCAGCAAAGAATTGTCCACCAACATAGGGAATATTTTGAGTGCTGATTATATGATCACTTTGTTGGTGCTTAATTTACCGTAATTTAAAAATTGAATCGATTGTCCGTATACCTGAATTCCGGGTCATTAAAACAATTCCAAAGGGGATATAATTATTCGCAAACCGATACAAAGCAAAATCACACCACCAAAAATTTCCATCCGCTTACCAAATAATGTCCCCAGGCGTATTCCAATTTTAATGGCTCCATATGACATTGCAGCTGTAATGACGCCAATCATAAGGCTCGGATACAAGATATTTACATCAAGAGCGGCAAGGCTAAGACCAACTGCCAGGGCATCAAGGCTTGTTGCGATACTGAGCATGACCATCGTCATTCCCCTGGATGGATCATTTTATGAGTTTCCGATGAACTACATATTCCCTCCTGGATCATTCGAATACCCACAATTACTAAAAGTCCAAACGTTATCCAATGGTCAAAAAATTTGAAATATGAAACAAAACTTATTCCTATGAGCCAGCCAATAATCGGCATGAGACATTTGAAAAGTCCAAAATGAAATGAGTACGATTTCAATCGTTGACACTGATTCACTAATAATGTTTTAATTTTTGATAAATTCCATTATTCAGGTTTAAAATAGGTCATTATCCAGGATTAAAGATGAGAGAGAAATCATTCCGACAATTTCCCCTTTATCTTCAACCGGAGCTCGTCGGATACCGGCACGATAAATCAAACGGGCTGCATAACGGATATCCATATCCGCCGGAACGGTGATAATCGGTTTTGTCATTATTTCATAGACATTCACATCGTCAGGGGAGCGGCCCGGTATTATCACCCCTTTAACAAAATCCTGAACAACCAGTATACCCCAGGCATCATTCTCATGCCTTTTTTTGATAAGAAGAGAGAATACTCTTTTAGAACGCATTATGGCGGCAGCTTCCCTGGCTGTAGCCATACCGTCAATCGACAAAATCTGCGTATGCATCACGTCTCTTGCGCGAACTATTTTAATATTATCTGTTTCCATGACTATCTCCTTTTATAAAAAACCTTTGTTTAAAAATAATTTTTCCGAACGTCTTGTTTGAATTTTTCCATCTGACTTTCCAGGCCCACAACATGTTCAACCGGAAGCACAAAAGCAATGCCTGTGCCAGGCTTATGGAATTCTCCGGCTTGTTTTATTGCGTCCAAAACTTTAGTAACAATATGTTCTTCAACAAGGAACATGATAATGTCTGTTTGTGCCTCCAGGGTTAGGCCAAAAAAAGTTTTTGCCTCATGAATACCGGTACCCCTGGCAGGTATGATAGTTGCCCCCGTGGCCCCTGTCTCTTTGGCCGCATCAACAACCTTGTCGGTGATATCCGTCTTTACCGAGGATAATATGAGTTTAAAGCGCATTTTTTTTCTCCATGTATTTTACTTTACGTTGAGTTGACCATTGCATTAACTGAGCATAACCCAAAACAGCTATAATTGGAAACAGACTGGCAAAAGCGATGAGTCCAAAACCGTCCAAAGCTGGATTTCGCCCAGGCACGGTGGCAGACAATCCAAGGCCAAGCGCTGCTACCAGAGGGACTGTAACTGTTGATGTTGTTACTCCACCCGAATCATAGGCCAGAG
Organism: Pseudomonadota bacterium; assembly: GCA_018821715.1. Lineage (GTDB taxonomy): Bacteria > Desulfobacterota > Desulfobacteria > Desulfobacterales > Desulfobacteraceae > Desulfobacula. Next base: position 4,728 of record JAHJLN010000001.1, read on the forward strand.
CAATGATATTTTTAGGGGCAAATATGGTCTGTACAATTACAATCATATAACCTACAAGAATGTATAGATAAAGAGGTGTGCCCGTGACAATCCGAAACGTTCCAAGGCTGATTCCAAAAGCAACACCTATGGCAACTGTGATTCTTAAACCCCATTGCTTGATAGTCCCGGCAGATACCTCGTTGGCTTTAAAAGCCACTGCAATAAGAGATGGTTCGGCAATGGTGGTTGCAAAGCCGATCATGGCTGCAAAAAGATAGACCCAGCCATATGCCTTCCAGTCCGCCCGGGTAACGATTTCTCCCGGGCCATAAATAAAGGCCGGATCAGACAGCTGTGTCGCCATAATATTTCCAAGTGGGAAAAGTGCTTTTTCAAGTCCTGCCAGAAACAGGGCAAGTCCAATGACAACATAAACACCGCCCATAATAAGACGGCGCAGATGAGGAATTGGCTGCCTCAAAACCAGAAGTTGAAAACTGACAATAAGAATAATGATCGGCAATACATCTTTGCAAGTGGCTATCAATATTTTGCTGAAATCATAGATGAATTCCACGAATACAGATTTCCTTTTTATCCGAAAATAATAAGTCCATACCCCATGACAAAAATCATGGGAAGAAGAGAAGCAAAAGCGATGAGTCCAAACCCATCCACAAGGGGGCTTCGCCCTTTGATGGATGAGGCCAGCCCCACGCCAAGAGCTGCAACCAGGGGCACTGTTATGGTGGATGTGGTTACGCCACCGGCATCATAGGCAATTCCAATAATTTCTTTGGGAGCAATCATAGTCATAAGCATAACAAGGACATAACCACTGATGATCAGATAATGAATGGGCCATCCGCGGAGAATGCGCAAGACCCCTATAAGGATTGCAAGCCCCACAGAAAAGGCAACAGACATGCGAAGTCCGAATGCATATCTTTTTAAAGATTCAGGATTTGGGTCAATAAGGCCTCCCTGGCCTGCAATTTCTGCCGCTTCCCAGGCCACGGCTATGAGAGCAGGTTCTGCCACAGTGGTTGAAAAACCCAGGGCAAAGGCAAAACAAAGCAGCCAGAAAAGACTTCCCTTCCTGGCCAGGGCATGGGCCATTGATTCACCAATGGGAAATAGACCCATTTCAAGCCCTTGAACAAACAGGGTAAGGCCTGCCACCACAAGTAGAGCACCAAAAAGAACTTCTCCCATTTGTGGTAATGGCTGCTTTAAGACAATGGTTTGGAAAAAAGCGATCACCAGAATAATGGGCAAGAGATCAGTAAAGGAACTCTTAATTTTTATCAGAATTGCTTTTATAATCATATTTATTCCTATTGAGTTCCACAGGTAAAACTATATAGTTATTCATGAATGGCTTGACCTCTGGAAACAAAAGAGATTCCTTGCTGGCTTTGAGTGCTGATCATAATGGCTTCGATTAAAGGTGCATTTGAAAGATCTTTGGATTTCCATCTCACAATAAATTTGGCACCGGAACCTCCTCTTTTATCTGTGGCTTTTATAACATAGCGAATTGTGGAGAATTTTTTTAAAACAATCGGTGCTTCTAAATAATTTTTTAAGAGCTCACCGTTTGAATCAAAATAATCAATTGAATGAAGCATTACATCTTTTTTCAAATTCGTATTACGGATGCTAAGTGTCGTAGTAAGGTTAAATGTTCTCTCCTGATCACCGTAATAGATGTGTGAATAAACAGGAACATAAACACTCTGTCCATTTGACAGGATTTTGTTCGAATTTGCACTCCCTATACTTGGAAAAATTCCTATAATCATTAGAACCAGAATGAAAATTGTTAATTGTGCCCGATTGTTATTCATCATGAGACGTATCCTTTATCTTTTTTAATTTAGATTTTAACATTTTTCGGTCTATTCCCAAAATTTTGGCCGCCTGGGTTTTGTTCCCTTTAACATTGGTTAAAACAGCAGAGATAGTGGTAACCCCAACCTTCGCACTAAAAAGCGCAATCTGTCAGCACATCAATTATTTAGCTAATTGAATAATATACCTATTATCTCTTGCTTACCAGCAGTTTTTCACCATCACGACGTATGCTGCCATCTGGGGCAACATGCCTATATAACTATATTGAGTAAGCCCCCGGCTTTGCCGGAGGTCGTTGACCGGACATCACTGAAATTTAAATGATTGGGGTACAGGCTTTCCCTTGATCATCTGGCCTCACAGACCCTTGGCAGTGCCAAGAGTGCAGATGGCCTTACGGCATTGAAATGGTGGGAACAAGGAAAAATTGACAAGATTATTGAGTATTGCAGACAGGATGTAAAAGTGACCCGGGATTTATATTGTTTTGGAAAAGAAAATCAGTTTCTGGTGTTTAAAAACAAGGCAGGAAATCAGGTAAGGCTGCCGGTTAACTGGTAAAAATACTAAAAAAAGAGTTGATTTTAAAAAGGCTCTCTAATATGGTGTCCTAATTTATTCCAAAGCATGGTAAGTAACCTTAAAAAATTAAAACATGGGTTAATGAGGATTAAAATGAAAAACTATATCATTATCGGAGTGGTCTTTTTATGTTTTTTTTGTGTGAGCACAGGTTTTGCTGAGGATAAAGCGTATATCGGTTCAACAGCATGCAAGGACTGTCATGAAAAAGAGTATGCCAACTACATGAAATATGCCAAAAAAGCCGGATCTTTTGAAAGCATAAAAAAAATGAAAACAAAACTGACCCCAGAAGAGTATGAGTCCTGTTTTGAGTGTCATACAACAGGATATGGCAAAAAAGGTGGATTTGTATCAGAAGAAAAAACACCGGATTTAAGAGATGCCGGCTGTGAGGTCTGCCATGGACCCGGCAGCAGCCACGCCGAAAGTCAGGATCCTGACTTGATTATCCGGGACGTGAAGATGGAAAATTGCAATACCTGCCATAATAAAGACAGAATTGAAGCCTTTGATTTTAAGCCCCTTTTATTTGGCGGCGCACATTAGATAAAAAGGGGAGTTTGAAAAAAAAATGTTTGAAAAAATGTTTAAATTTATAAAACGACGATTGTGGCTCAGGTTACTGATTCCGGTTTCTGTAATTGTGATTGTCGTTGTGTTTGTAAATCTTTGGTATAATATTTCGTTTCAGGTCAAATCCGGTGAGACGCAGCTTAGATCCCAGAACAAGATGCTTGCCCAGGCGGTTGAAGGCGGTATGTTTGATGCCCTTGCCATTGGAGATAATGATACGGTCAGAAATCAGTTCAAGCGCCTCAACGAAAAGATTAAAGATCTCAAGGTTTTTGTTTATGATTTTAATGGCAAGATTTCTTTTAGTACGGATATCAATGCCATTGGCAGGGAAATGAAAACTTTTCTGGATGATGAATCAAAAAGGGATGTTTCTTCTCTGCTTGAAACAGGTGATGCCTCAGATCGGTCTTTTCATGTGTCTGTTGAGGATATCCCTTTTTTGCTTGAAAATGATCCTATCCTGAATGAAGAAAGATGTTTTCACTGTCATGGTGAAAATCGAAAAGTCCTTGGAGGAATATCTGTATTTTCTTCGGAACTGGCGGTTAAAAAGGCCATAGACAGTGGTAAACTGGTCAGTATCCTTATCGGGTTGACAGGACTCAGTGTGATAATTGCTTTTATCTGGCTCTTTTTTCATTTTCTGGTAAACAAAAAAGTTCACATGGTGCTTTCGGCCACCTCTAATCTGCGGCAAAAAGATTTTACAAATATTTATGATATAAAAGAAGGCGATGAGATCAACCATATCCTTGCCAGAATAAATCTGGTGACCAAGGATTTACGACAGACCATTAAACAGGTCGTGGATAATTCAGGTTCCATATTCAATTCAGCCTCAGAACTCAGCCTGATTTCAGAAGACCTAAACACTGCCAGCACGGATGCATCCCAAAAAGCAACCACTGTTTCTGCAGCAGCAGAAGAGATGAGCATTAACAATCAATCCATTGCAACTGCAATGGAACAGTCCACAGATACCCTTAATGCCATTGCTTCGGCCATTGAAGAAATGAGTGCAACCGTCAGTGAGATTGCCCAGAATGTTAGCGCATCAAAGCAGATCACGGAACAGGTTGTTCAAGGATTTGAGATTATCAGCCAGGTAGTGGAAGAGCTGGGAGAACGGGCAAATGATGTCGATTTGGTGACCGATGAGATCAGATCCATTGCCGAACAGGTCAGCATGCTGGCCCTTAATGCCAAGATTGAAGCTGCAAGGGCAGGGGATGCCGGAAAAGGATTTGCTGTTGTTGCCCAGGAAATCACAGATCTTGCGAATGAAACCAATAAATCAACATTGGAAGCGGATGTAAAACTTCGGTGGATAAAAGAAAAATCCAAAGAAGTAACTCAAAAAGTAACCGGGCTTACCGCTATTGTAAAAGAGTCTGATGATGCAATTTCCAGTATTTCAGCGGCAGTGGAAGAGCAAAACGCAACCACCCGGGAGATTGCAAAAAATATCAATGATGTTTCAGACGAGATATCCGATGTAAATATGAATGTGACACAAGGGGCAGGTGTTGCAGCTCAGATTGCAAAAGAGATCACCCTTGTTGAAGAAGGGTCCAGGCAGGTCCAGGAGAGCAGCAATAAACTCAATGATAATGCAATGGCCCTTTCCGCAATGGCTGAAAACTTCATGGAATTAATGAAAAAATTTAA
>JAHJLN010000235.1 GCA_018821715.1 Pseudomonadota bacterium
AATATATGATGATATTAATTGTTGTTAATGTTATTAACACTCTAATTTGAAAGGAGGTGAAATGCCATGTGTCATAAACCAGCACCCCATGCTGATCAGAGCTGCAATTGCGGTTGCAGCGGCATGTCATGTTTTGCGCCAGGGTTGTGGAGCAAAAAAAAACAAGTGCAAGTGGTTAAGGACTCGATTGCCTGTCTGCAATCCCAGGTAAAAGACCTGGAAGAACGGCTAAATGAGCTGCAACAAGAAAAGTAAGCGGTATGAGCGAAAGGTGTGAGGCAATCTTATGTATTATGTGTATCTGATAGCCGGTGTGGTTTTGCTGGTGTCGTTCGCAGCAGACCCGCGTAAAACAAAAAAAGGAGTTTTCATTGCTGTTACAAGGTTTGGTAAAATTATTGGCGCCCTGCTGGTGATGCTGGTGCTTGTCTCATGCCTGCCGTTCCAGGTCTCGGTTAATGAGTTTTTCAACATTGTCGGGCACAAGAATACCGTGATCGGCATTCTGGCAGCATCATTATTAGGGTCTGTCATGATGCTGCCGGGATTCATCGTCTTTCCTTTCTGCGGTGTGCTGGCTCAAAAAGGGGTGCCGTATTTTATACTTTCAGCATTTACAACAACAATGATGATGGTCGGCGTTGTCACCTATCCTGTGGAAAAGGCGTACTTAGGGCATAAAATGGCAATTATAAGAAATATTCTCGGCTTTGGCATTGCCCTTGTTGTAGCGTTAGTCACGGGTATTGTATTTGGGGAGATCGGGTAATGGGCCTTAAACTGAAATCAAAAGGATTTTTTGTGAAGATGCTGTTGGGGGGATTTTTTTTTATTATTTTGATATCCGGTTTTTTGGGTTTTGATCCTGGAAGACAGGTGGGTCAAAATTTTCTGACTTTTGCAGTCAGTATGCTTAAGCTTCTTCCCTTGGCTTTCCTGATGATTGGTTTGTTTGAGGTCTGGATAAAAAGTGAAACCGTGGAAAAACATCTTGGCAAAGCATCCGGGGTGATAGGGCACCTATGGGCAATCGTGTTGGCAGGAATGGTAGTGGGACCCTTATATGTTGCCCTTCCTGTGGCAAATGCCCTCCGGGAAAAAGGAGCAGGAACTGGTGTGATTTTCACATACCTGGGCGCTTCTGCTGTCTGCCGTGTTCCCATGGCTATCTTTGAAACTTCATTTTTAGGGATAAAATTTACAGCAATACGGTTTCTCGTCTCACTCCCTTTAATTTTAATGACCTCGATAATCCTGGAACGGTATCTGGAGCAGAACTCGGATACAATCATGAAACAAGAAAACGAACAGTCAACAAAATAATGCAAAAAAAATAAAGGAGAAAAAACATGGAAAACATGACCGCAAATATCAGCGAACCGGCAAGGGAAGACAAACATGCGATTGACTTGAAGATATTGCAGAACATTAAAGAAATGAAAGGAAAAGTCCCCGCGCCGCTGCGGGTAATGGCAATGAGACCGGGTACGGTGGCAACGTTTATGTCCCATCGAAATCAGATCTTGGAAAACGGTCCCCTTTCAGAAAGGGTAAGATCTCTTGTCGGCATTGGCATTGCTGTGGCAATGCGATCATCAGAATGCATACAAACCCAGGCCAGCACGGCAAGACTGTCCGGTGCAAGTGAAGATGAAATAGCACAGGCAATTTTGATTGCAAGCCTTATGCTTGGCGCTTCACCGTTACGGGCAGCAGGATGCCTGGCTGTGAATGAACAGGCGTAAAACAGTTTCTTTTCTTTAGGGACTTGGGAATGCAGGACTGACAAGCTGTTGTCAAAATAGTATTTGTCAGTCCGCATTATTTGTCAGTGCCAGCAGTATTGACTTGTCAAGTGTTGCTAAGAATGACTCAACATCCTCTGTATAAGTACTATCCTTTCCCAATAGTTGATATCTGTACCAAAGGCATCGTCGTAGAACCCCAAATGTTTTGCTTTCATGATTTTTACAATATCCAATGCTGCACTATCGATGGAAACCGTTCCAAGCCATGGCGCAGCGCCGATATCTAAAGCCATGGAGGGGGATGCGGCATTGTCCGATAAGTTTGGTTGATCAGATTGATGTTTGGATATTTAGTTGCGAAGAGGGCCGGCTGCAGAAGCCTGGCTAAATATAAGCCATGTCGATACACAGGCACATAGGATGAAGTTTCTCTTTTTGGGTTGAATCAAATTCATGTATTTATTCTTCATAAATCAAAACAGGTCTGTTTCCAGCCAGAGAACGGCATACCGTACCATTTCACCGCTGGTTTTCAAACCCAGTTTGAGTTTAATGCGTTCTCGGTGGGCACCAATGGTTTTGACACTCAAATTTAGCTGTTCTGCTATCTGGCCGGATGAAAATCCCTTGCCGATGAGTTGAAATATTTCCAGCTCACGGTCTGTTAAACTTTGCACCGGAGATTCCTGTCCTTTTACCGGCGGGTTACCCAGCTTATTTAACAGGTTTTCCATGACCCGTTGACTGATATATTTTTTTCCGGCAAAAATATGTCGAATGGCTTTGATCACGGATTCTATGGTTTCATGCTTCATTACATATCCCTTTGCACCGGCCAGAAGACACCGTTCTGCATGAAGGGATTCCTCATGCATGGACAATACCAGCACAAGGATTTCCTTGTGGTATTTATTGAGCTCCTTGAGCAGTTCCATTCCATTGCTGTTTTTCAGGGTCAGATCCAGAATCACCAGTTCCGGGTGTTCTGTTTCAATAAGAGCCCTTGCTTGAGATACATCTTCTGCACTGCCGCAGACCATAAGATCTTTTTCCTGGTTGATCAGCTCACACATCCCCATTTTGAAAATCGGATGGTCCTCTACAATGAGTATTTTTCTGGGTTTTTTCATTTTATGAAGCACTCCCGGCTCATGTGGTGTTCTAAGTAATTTCCATTTCAAGCAAAACCATGGTTCCGCCTTGAGAACATTTTTTTATTTCAAGCAAGGCATTTATCCTTTTTGCCCTGTAGGTCATGATTTTTAATCCCATTCCCTTGCCTTTGTCCGATTGAGAAATGCCTTTGCCGTCATCTTTGATCATTAACCTGCTTTTTTTATTTTGGCTTGAAAAGTGGATGGAAATATTTTTTGCATCTCCGTGTTTGATGGCATTGTGAACCGCTTCATGGGCAATATAATAGGCGTGGGTGGCAATGGCATTGTCTGTAAACGGATTGGATTCATCACAGTCTAAATGACAGACAATACCAAAGACATCTTCCACATATCCCACCAGCTCGGAAAGGGAGGAGCCAAAGCCGTGATGAGCGATATCCACGGGGCAAAGCCCACGGGACAACAGCCTTGTTTTCCGAATGGATTCCTTGATCAGCAGCCGGATCTTGTCAGCAGACGCTGCTGTATCCGGCAATTCTTTGCTGAGTCTTTGCCTTAACAGTTCAATAAGGACTTCTATGCCGATCAGTTGAGGGCAAAGGTCGTCATGAAGATCAAAGGCGATTTTCTGCCGCTCTCTTTCACTCATGTCAAGGAATTGTCTTTCAAGGCGGTTGGCTTCCGTGTGATCTTCAAGTGCTGCAAGGATACACGGTTCTCCTGATATCTCCAGAACCTCGGCTGAAATTACCCCTTGCCGGATTTCTCCCGATGTCTTGCAAAATTCAATTTCCTGATGGCGAAGACTTTTTTCTTTTAATAATAACTGGAGCAGTTTCAGCCCTTGTTTTTTGTCTCTGAAAAATTCAAGGTCCATCAGATTTTTTCCCAGAACCTTGGCTGAATCATATCCGGAAAATGTTAAAAAACTCTCATTCACATTGATCAGCCTTCCGGTTTCAATGTTGGCCAGAAACATGCCGCTGGGACTGCAATGGAATGCTTTTGAAAACATTTCTTCAGACAACAAAAGCGCTTTCTGGGATTGAATCCTCTGGGTAACATCCCTTAAAACCCCCCTGAAACCGCTTTGGTCTCCTTTTTTATCTGTAATTGCGGACAGGGAAGTTTCAGCAAAACATATTGATGAATCTTTTTTTAATAATTCCCATTCAACAATCCTGCCGCTTTTCCCCGGAACTTCCAGTTTGTCAAAGGTCTTTGAAAACTCATTTGAAGTATTGATATCTGTTAATTCCATGATATTTTTTTGGGAAAGCTCTTCTTTGGAATATCCGGTAATCTTTAACATGGAGGGGTTGAAAAATGTAAAATCTCCATTCAGAGCCACTTCAAAATACCCTTCATCAATACATCTGAGGATGGATCTGTATTTCCACTCACTGTTCCGCAATGCCTCTGCCGTCAATCTGTGCCCGGATATTTCATCTTTCAAACTGGCATTATAGGTTTCAAGCTTTTCCATAAAGCTGTTGAAATAGATTGAAAGCTTACCGATTTCATCGGATGATTTTACCGGCATTCGGGTACTCAAATCCTCTGATGCACCCTTGGCAAAATGATTCATTAAAACCTTCAACGGCTGGATAATCAATGCACTTAACCAGAAAGAGGTTAGCAAGACGAGAAACAGCATGATGAAAACGCCGACAATGACAATTTCCTTGACAAGTTTAAGAATGGAATAAAATTCGTCAAAATAGCCGGATGATGCCACGATCCAATCATACTCGGGTATATAATTAAATATGACAATTTTTTTTCGAAAATTTTTTTCATCTGAATTTTTCCATGAATAGATAAGCCGTCCTGTCTTTAGCCGTGTTATCTTCTGGATAAAATAATTCCCGTCCCCATCCCGGGCATCAAAAAAATTACCCGTGAGCTTTGGATGAATAATGACATTGCCTTTGCTGTCAATGATATACGAGTAACCGGTTTTCCCAAATTTTAAGGCCAAAATACTTTCTTTGAAATCAGTTACATTAATCAGTTCTTTGAGTTCTTCTGAATAGGTTGACACGGAAATAATCCAGTCCCAGGGCTTAAAGTAGTTCATATATAACGCTTTCGGTCTGTATTGGTCTTCTCCGGGATTTTTCCAGTCATACTCCAGATATCCTTGTTTTCGTTTGATCATCTCTCTTACAAAAGAAAGCTGTGCCCAGTCACTTTTTCCTGCAACGGCAGGGTTTGGATGCTCCACAGGAATTCCGTTGCTGTCGACGCAATAGATATATCCGGTTTTACCGATGGTCTGGGAAAAAATAATTTTTCGCACTTCATTTTTAGCTGAGTCCTCGGTTATCTGACCGGATGCATATCTTTGATAGATATCTTCAATGTTTTCTTTGGTTTTCTCACATACTGCTCTCAGATAATTTTTTATGGAAACATTGGCTGCTGTTTTAACCATATTCAGCACAACACCGGTTGTGTTATTCAGCTCGTTTTGAATGTTTTGGGTTATGGTTTTTTTAACCTGGGAATAAATGATCATTCCGCCCAGCAAGGATGCCGCAACAAATATGGAGGTGTATCCTGCCAGAATTTTAAATCTTATCCCCTGGTTGCCAAGAAACCGTATCATGTTAATTTCCCCTGTTCATTTTTTTTTACCGGATCAGATTAAGGGATCATAAATTTTTATCCCCAAGTTAAGCATATACCTATCCGCTGATTTTAAAATTGTCAAAATAAAAAGCAGGAAAGAATTTCATGCAAACGTTCAGAACTTATACAGATAGTATTAAAGCTTGAAAGATAAAGCCTTTAAGGTGTACACTGCAGCTATCCGCTAATAAAATCAAAGGGAGGATATCTTATGGCTGTTGATAAAACTATAGTCGTTGATACGAGTACCCTGGTCCACGACCCCTTATGCATGGAATATCTGATTGAAAATAAAATTCTTGCCTGTATTCCCTGGACCGTCTTGGAAGAGCTTGATCACTTAAAGCGGCGGACAGATGTCGGATTTGATGCCCGTGAAGCATCCCGCAATATTGAAAAGCTCAGGCAGAACAAATCCCCATACCTTAAAATCATCAAGGAGATCAACTGGAAAGGCATTGAGTTCCTGGATCACCATAATAACGATCACATGATTATTGCAGCAGCCAATGCAATGCGTCAGACATTTTCAGAAGTTGAACTGATTTCCAAGGATACCATGATGCGTATTAAGGCCAGGGAACTTGGGTTCAAGGCCCAGGACTACTACCGGAATCAGGCAAAGAACAATATATCCCTGGAATTACCCCGGATTGAGGTCAAGGATACTGAAATAGACAAAGATCATTTTATCTTTGCCTGGACTTCTGAAAAGCATGGAACCGTTGGCTTGAATGATGCAGTTGTCTGCATTTCAGACTGGAAAGCAGATTTCAAGCGCGTGAAAGAGACAGGCGCCTTTAAGGAACGGTTTGCTGCCGTCAGGATCGGCAGTCATTTTCAAATCATTCCCAATACCATCCAGGCCTTTGGTATCCAGGCTTATGCAGGTCCGCACCTTGCCGACAGCAGTGACAGTTTTAACTGGCCCCAGAATATTGCATTGTATCATCTATCCAATCCCCAGGTGGCACTGGTATTTCTTGAGGGGGGTGCAGGAACGGGAAAAACACTGCTGGCCTTGGCCGCTGCCCTGGAACAGAGAAGAGCTTACCGCCAGATTCTGGTCAGCCGTCCCATGGTGCATCTTGAAGATACGGATAACATCGGTTACCTGCCCGGCAATATCAATGAAAAAATGTCTCCCTGGCTCAGACCGATATGGCAGAATGTAACCTTTTTAAAAGAGGTTTCTGCTGAAAATCAGCAGGTGATTGACAAACTTTTGCTTGACAAGAAAATCGATATTGAACCCCTGGATTATATCCGCGGAACCACTTTTTTCAAATGCCTGCTCATTATTGACGAGGCCCAGAACCTGACGCCTCACCAGGTAAAAACCATCATCACCCGGG
>JAHJLN010000236.1 GCA_018821715.1 Pseudomonadota bacterium
ATTGTCCACACACAGGACTTCATGACCCAAGTTCAGCAATTTCTCACATAAATGTGAACCCAGAAAGCCGACACCACCGGTTACAATTATTCGCTTTCCCATGTTTTACTCCTTTGCTGATTGATGTTTAATCATCAACTCCGCCATAGTTAAATCAAACTCTGTATCAATATCCAGAGACCGTTCCCGGGGGACAACAACCGCTTTTATTTTTCCCTCAAACAAAGAAGATGCCGTTAATATGAATTCCGGCCGGGCCGCATAAGCCACGGTTGTAATATCATACATAGGAGATACATCCTGTCTTCTCGAAATCCCGTGAAGCTCCGGCATCGCAAGAGCGGCAAATCCGTTATCATCCCTGACAATCATATTAAAGGAAGGATGTCTTGCCGCTTTGCAAACCGTTATTACGCCATCTGCATCATCATCCTCAACCAGGGCCTGTATGCAATTGTCAATATCTTCAACCGCTCTTAACGGTGAGGTTGCAGGGATTGAAACAAAAATATCAAACCCATGGCCTTCATCCTTCACTGTTCTGACGGCATGCTGCCAGGAAAGCCATTCCGGGCTGGTGTCTGATGCAAGTTCAGCTGGCCGTAAAAACGGCACCTCAGCCCCGGCTGCCAGGGCTGACCGTTCAATGTCTTTATTATCTGTTGAGACAATGATTCTATCGATAAAACGACTTTTTTTTGCCGTTTCAACGGCATAGTGGATCAGCGGTTTGCCTGCTACCAGCCGGATATTTTTATTTTTTACGCCCTTGGACCCTCCCCTTGCAAAGATAAATCCAAAAACCGTTATTTTCTTTTTATCCATACCCCCTCTTTGGATGCTTTCTCAGCCGCTTCAATCAATTCCAGCACTTCAAACCCTTCATCGTAAGTACAAGCAACTTGTGTTCCATGAAACAATAACGCCTTATGCTGATCACGATAAGTGGCATCTTTTTCAACCTGAAACACCTTTTTATTCCCATTTATTTCCAAAACGTCGTTAATAAGATCTGCTTTAATTGAAAGGCCTTCACCATTCAAAATAATCTCACGTTTGACGTAAAGGTCCAGGTAATTGATCTGCAGCGACACCAGCGGGCATCTTAGTGTTTCAACCAGCAGGCCGAAGACATCATCGCTGTCAATTTCAAGATCGCTCACCCTGCCGCCCTTTGCAGCAACCTTTTTCCAGGGACCCGTAAGCCAGCAGATATAATCCAGCTCATGGCTCAAATCCCTTAAAACACCTCCGCCGGATTTTTTTGACGCAGAATAGGTAGTTCTGTAATCTCTATTTTCCCGCCACTGAACAAGGTGCTGTCCACAATAGACATGCATGGAATACAGCTTTACCCCTTGAATCATGCCATGTATTTTTTTTAGCATCGGGTGAAAGCGAAGATTGTATCCAACAGCAATATTCATCAACTTTAACGGGGGGTACCCCGATTTTTCAAACAACGGTTTTTCAATGAGAAGGCAACCGTCAAATCCAAATGTTTCAAGCCTTAATGCCGCCTGATAATGATCAACTGTGGGCCGGCAAATGACAGCATAGTGATATTGAAAAGTTTTAAGCGCCTGTTCAATCGTTGTAAAGGATTCATACCCTTTAACCGTTCTTTTGCTGACCACAGAAACCTTCATCCCCAGCTTGTCCAGCACGCCTGCATGGCGAGCACCGATGGAACCAAATCCAATGACAAGACAGTTTTTTTTCATAGATCAGAAAAAATCCATTTGAACGTTAGGTAAATTGTTTAACTGCTTTTCTATACTCATCCCACTGACCGATATCAATATAATCATCTTCATTAACAGGATAGGTACAAATTTTTTTGCCATCCTTCATTAAGGCGTCAATCAGATCGGTCATGTGAAACAATTGATTGTCGGGAATGTAGCCTAAGCAGTCTGAATTTACAACATATACGCCGGTATTGATCACCACTGTTTTTTCAGGTTTTTCATGCATCTGTGTCACCACCCCGTCCTCCTTGAACTCGATGACGCCATAGGGGATGCTGTGCCGTTGAAAAGCCGACAGCATGGTAAGATTCGCTTTTTTAGACCGATGAAATTCGCAGACTTTTGAAAAATCCACATTGACCAGGATATCACAATTGGAGACAATAAATGTTTCAGGCAGCTGATCCGTCATCAGCTTAAGGCTTCCGGCAGTTCCATAATAATCCTTTTCAAACACATAATGAAGCCGGTTCTTCCGGTCGGTACTGTTTAAATAGGCCTTGATCATTTCACCAAGATAATTGAGGGTAAAGAAAAACTCGTCAACCCCGTTTCCCATGAACCTATCCATAATATGTTCAACAATGGTTTTGGTTCCCACGGGTATCAGCGGTTTGGGGATAATCGTCGTAACCGGTTCAAGCCGTGTGCCTTTGCCGCCGGCCATAATAACAACCGGCATATCAATCCTGCCCAGGGGCTTTGCAGGAAAGCCTTTTTCAGAAAAGGCCATGCTCCAGGAAATATAATCAATAACCTCATGATTTTTATTAACCACTGGCAGCAGATCGATTTTATATTGTAAAAATTTTTTTTTGGCTATCTCTATATCAAATTCAGAATCCAGAAGATAACTGGGGGACTTGTTAAATATTTCAGTGATGGGATCATCTATTAAAAAGCCCGAAAGAACGGCTCTTCTAATATCTCCGTCAGTGATAACCCCTTTTAGAACCTTATCAACCGTTACCACAAGTACTTTTTCGCCTGAAACATTAAACTGCTTTAGTGTATCAGCAATGCTGATATCAGGCCCTATCAACAAATTTTCAAGCATGATCACCTCCCCTAAATGATTGACAAAACGTGGTTTGGCCTTTTATAGTACACCAATAGTCATCTTTATACCATATACTATCGAGTTCTCAACCCTTAAACTAAAGGAATGCAACACAAAATGGGTAAAAACAAAAGGATTCTGGTTACCGGTGCCGATGGATTTATCGGATCACATCTGGCCGAAGCGCTTGTCAGGCAGAATTACAGTGTAAAAGCATTTGTTTTATACAATTCTTTTAATTCCTGGGGATGGCTGGATCATGCGGATAAATCCGTTACCGGCAATATGGAGATTATTTCCGGTGATGTCAGAGATCCTTTTTGTGTGACCGAGGCCATGAAAGACTGCGATATTGTCCTTCACCTGGCAGCGCTCATTGCTATACCCTATTCCTACCATGCGCCGGCCTCCTATGTGGACACCAATATCACCGGCACC
>JAHJLN010000237.1 GCA_018821715.1 Pseudomonadota bacterium
ATTAAGAGACAAATTGGATTAGTAGAGTCGAGTTTATTACAAATAAAAGGAACCATAAAAAGAAACATATATAAAAATATACAACGGTTACTAAACTAATATAGAGCAACGATATTTTTGGAAAGAATATTTAAAAAATAGTTTTTTAAAAGTGACTTAAAAATAGAGATTATGAGGTTTTGATTTTATGAAAAAAAATATTGCGATTATTTTAGCTGGTGGAATTGGAGAAAGATTTGGGGCCGAGATTCCAAAACAATTTGTAAATCTTAATGGAAAGCCTATCATTTCATATTGCTTGGAAACTTTTCAAAAACACCCGGATATTCATGGAATTGTAGTGTCAACCCATGAAAAATATATGCAAACAGTTAAAGAGTTATGTCCTGAATGTATTTTGGTGAAAGGAGGGAGCACCAGGCAGGATTCAACTTTTAACGCATTGAAGGCTTGTCCAAAAGATACAGATCATGTTCTTATCCATGATGCGGTCCGCCCATTT
This sequence comes from Pseudomonadota bacterium, assembly GCA_018821715.1. Lineage (GTDB taxonomy): Bacteria > Desulfobacterota > Desulfobacteria > Desulfobacterales > Desulfobacteraceae > Desulfobacula. The sequence goes on from JAHJLN010000237.1 coordinate 503, forward strand.
GTTGATTTTCCAATAATTAATAGATGTATTAAGGCACTTGAAAAAGGAAATATTGCGGTTGATACCAAAATCTCATCAAATGATACAATAATCAAAATTAAGACTGATGGTATAATATCGGACATGCCTGACAGAAGATACCTATATCGTGGCCAAACACCCCAAGCGTTTAAATTCAAAGATATATTTGATGCTTATAATGAACCTGCAAATAGCGATATACCACCAACTGACGATATGCGATATATTTTTAATAAAGGGTTGCCATGCCATACTGTGGAAGGGTCTGAGTTTAATATTAAAATCACTAATACCGCAGATTTGTATTTGGCCGAACGGATTGCTCAAAAGATATTCCGAGTTAATCCAAACGAAGTTGACCTTACAGGGAAAAAATGTCTTGTATTTGGTTCCTCTGGTGGTATCGGGGGTGAAATTGTTCAACTTTTGGAAGAAAAAGGTGCGCGTGTGTTAGGGGTTGGATCAAAAGAATTTGATCTTCAGAGGTTCAATGATTATGAATCTTTTTTTCAAGGAGTTAAGAATGATTTTGGTTGGATTGATATTTTAATCAATGCTGCTGGTGTTCTTGAAAAAGAAATGTTGGTAAATATGAATGATAATTCTGTCAGTAAGATGATAGATATTAATTATAAGGCGCCCATTGAAATAACCCGTTATGCGGTTAGATATCTATTAAAGAATGGAAGTTCAATATTTCATTTAGGCTCTAGCTCTTGGAGTCGTGGAAGGAAATCATATGCTATCTATTCTTCTGCAAAAGCCGCTCTTGTTAATTTTGTCCAAGCAATGTCTGAGGAGCTTGAACCATTAGGTATTAACATCAATTGTATAAATCCACCTAGAACAAATACAAAGATGCGGCAAAAAAATTTTCCTGGTGAAGATTTATCAACATTAATGGATCCCAGAGCTGTTGCGAAAGAAATTTTAAGATATTGTGGCGCTTTTGGAACAGGGTATATAATCGATTTGAAAGTAGGAATAGAATAATTTATCACAATTTGTTGAGGCGAGGGGATTCACTTTTATGAACCAAATTTTATGCACAGATAATAAGTGTTTTGGAATTTATAAAAAGGATTAAAAGGAATTCAGTCGTTGGGAAAGTTTTTAAACTCAGGCTTTTTTAAGTAGTGATATCAGCAAAGGTAATAGGCTTTTTTTATTCCATTAAATTAATGAAATATGTTTAATTTGAACAAAGAAATGTTAAGAAAATATCGAAAAACAGAGTCTACTATAGTTTGGACTGAAGAAATCCGAATGTTTGTGCAAAACCCTAAAATTGATCAAAGGTCTTCTTAAATTCATGCAGGGAAAGCTTAAATTTTATTTTTTAATAGTATCCTTACTAAGATATCTTAGTCAATTTGTTGGGATAAAAATTAAAAAAAAGATTCTGATCGAATGTAATGAATTATTTCATTATCATCACATTAAACCAGTTGTTGACATATTAGTTAAAGATAATTGTAGCAAATTATTTTTCTTAAATGTCATGGGAATTGATAGATCCAATTTGCCTGAGGCTTTTATGAATGGAATCAAGATTATTGATCTCCAACAGGCAAAGTTTATAAAATTTGATATGACATTATCTCTTGATTTTAACTGTCCGTGGATACCTCATAGGGGAATTTATATTTTTGTTCCACATGGTGATGGGATGAAAAGTAATTATTCTGGTAACGAGAAATTGAGACAATATGATCATATCTTTGCTAGTGGTGGGCGTCAAAAATCTTTACAGATGCCTTTCCTCAGTCCAGGATCAAGCATTGTTGAAATCGGTTTTATTATTAATGATCAGCTGCAAAATAATATAGAACCAGCAACAAATATGATCAAATTCGAAAAAAAACTACCCATCGTATTATATGCACCATCATGGAGTACCAATCCAGATATGATAATGATGAACGAGTCTATACTGAAAGCATTATCCAATCAGGACTATTTTAATGTTGTTTTTAAACCGCATCCTTTATTGTTCCATCCCGATCGATGTGGTGGTAAAAATTGGAACAACTTTTTTGCAGGATTAGAAAAAAAACATTTTGTAATGATTAAAGAATCAAATTATCCAATTCAAACATTTATGAAAATAGCTGATGTGATTGTTTCAGATATCAGTTCTGTAATCTTTGAATATCTTTATCTTGATAGACCTATTGTGCTTCATAAGGATGAAAAAGTTTTGGAGTATTATAAAGGAAACGATTCGTTCGGTGATATTAGCAAGGCATCTTTTCATTTTAATAGTGAGATTGATATGGTGGATATTATCAATCAAGCATTGGAACAACCTGATTTTCATTCCGAGTTGCGAAAAGAAATTCTTAATTCAAACTATTACAATATCGGTAATGCAACTCAGGCAGCGATTAAAATGATATATGAGTGTCTTCATTAAATTCAAAAGTTGTATGTGGGCTCTGTCTTTTTTATAATGTTTTTGGTGGTCGGAAGATAGTATCGTTTTGATATTCCGAAAGAATTTTTAGAAAATTTAATAATATATGAAATATTTGGCTTAGCTATTGTGTAAAAGTAACCCCAGAAAAAGGGAACTTGACAAGCTGGTCGGAAAAAATTGTACTGCACGTTCAAATATTCTTTACTGTTCAGTATATTGCGGACATTATAGGAACCGCAAGTATCATATAAAGGGGAATGGGGCTGTATGGCCAAGAAACACGTGACATTTGCAGTTTGTACTTATAATAGAGCAAACAGACTTAGTGATTTGCTGGATGAAATGCTATCCCAGGAAAGTACATTGCCCTATGAAATACTTATTGTTGAAAATAATTGTACAGATAACACTATTGATCTGATTAAAAAAAAAATGAAGTCTTCCAATGGGCTGATTCGTTTTGTTTCTGAACCACGTCAAGGTATTGTTTTTGCCAGAAACAGAGCCATTGAAGAATCTTTGGGATCTGATTATCTTGTGTTTATTGATGATGACGAACTGCCTTGCAAAGGATTTCTCCAGGCAGCAATTGATGCCTTTTTAAATCATCACTGCGATGTAGTTGGTGGGAAAATTCAGGTGAATTTTGAAAATAAAATACGTCCAAAATGGCTTACGGATGATTTGTTAATACCTTTGGCCGCTATAAATTACGGAGATACTTCCTTTTTTATAACTGATAAAACTACACCTTTATGGACAAGTAATATTGCGTATAACACAAAGATATTCAAAAAAGGATTAAGATTTAATCTTAAATATAATAGAGAAGGATATGACGTAGGGGGTGGCGAAGACTGGATTATGTTTACAGAATTCATTGATATGGGGATTCCAGTTATGTATCAACCTTCAATGGCCACGAATCATTTTATAGAGGCCTGGCGCGTAAAACGACGATATTTTTATAAGCTATATTATCGGATTGGATACAAGGAGGGACTTTGGAATCCCCAAAAATCGGAAATCTTTTATTTTGGAATTCCGCGTTATGCCTTTGGACAGTTGCTTCACTCGATCTTTGCCACTTTAAAGAGTCTTTATCGGTTTGATAAAAGATGGCTTAAAAAATCGCTGAAAATGGTTTATTTTATTGGAATCATAATGGGTTATTTTAAGAAAAATATTTCTCATTCGTAGCGTTTTTAAATATTACAAAAGGGATAGATTGATTTCTGTAATGTAAACTTTGACAGTACGATTGTGATCTTTCTTTGAAAAAAAAACATTTTCACTCGTATGTGTAATAAATTAAAAAACACAAAGGAGTTTGGAAATGGGAAAACGAATACTCAAAAGGTATAACAAGGATTTCAAATTAAGAGCAGTAAAATTCTTTTTTAAAAGTAAAAAAAATGATGCAGCATGATTTTGTTTCTATAATTTCAAAGAAAGATTAGTATGAAATTTTCGCTTTTATGTGGCAAAG
>JAHJLN010000238.1 GCA_018821715.1 Pseudomonadota bacterium
AGCATAGAAAACTAAAGAGAGTCAGAGAACAATTAGATGAAACGCTTAAGATCTTTACGGGGGCGAATAGTGTAGCCAGGCCTGTCAGAGGGTGGATTCGTGCGATTCGAGATGCTATTGGAATGAATATGCGCCAGTTAGCAGATCGTTTAGGGGTTAGTCAATCTCGGATTGTTAAAATTGAGCAGGATGAACTCTCTGGGGCACTGACCATTAAAACATTGGAAAAAATGGCGGATAAACTGGACTGTGTGTTCGTATATGGTTTTGCCCCCAGATCAACCTTAGAAAACACAGTCAGGAATCAAGCCGCTTGCCTTGCGCGGGAAAGAATGAATACGATTTCACATCATATGTATCTTGAAGCGCAGGAGTTGACGAATCACCATTCTAAAGCAGCTTTTGAGAGTATAGTGGAAGAAATTTTGGAATCCCCTTCAAAACTATGGGATAAGAAGTTCAAATGATTGAGATTGAAGATGGTGCCACTCCATTAGAATTTGATGAGATCAAGGGATTAATCCCTACACACATCACCACCAAAGGGGAACTCGATGCATTGGAGTTGGAGAATATTGCACGAGCCTCTGCCTGGATGAAAACAATTAAATCAGACAAAATCCTGAATACGGGTTTCATTTGCCGGCTTCACAAAAAAATGTTTGGTGATGTGTGGAAATGGGCCGGGAAATACCGCAAAACAGAAAAGAATATTGGCATCCGGTATGTTGATATTCCGGTGGAGGTTCACAAACTCTGTGATGAAGCAACCGGTTGGCTTGAGTTTGATGCATACCCTCCGGATGAATTTGCTGTCCGATTTCATCATCGGTTGGTTTTCCTTCACCCGTTTTCCAATGGAAACGGTAGACACGCCAGATTGATTGCTGATCTTATATTGGAAAAGATATTCAATAAAGAACCTTTCTCCTGGGGAAAGGTCAATCTTGCTAAAACAGGAGATGTTCGTGCCATGTATATTAAGGCACTGAAAAAAGCTGACAATTATGACTATGAGGCGCTTTTAAATTTTGTAAGATCATAATTTATATTTCAACATCGGATTGAATTAGAAAATATGGCTCAGGGATTTGTGACTGAAAGACAGTGAGGACTATTACAGAGCAGGCTCTTTCCTTCAGGCGAATGAGCACCCCGGACTTTCCCTGTAACTCATGTGTCCAGAAAAATCTTTACACTATAAAAAGATTCGAACAGCAGGCTGTCTCTCATTCCTAGAGTATTCAATGCCTATATCTTAAAATGTTTATACATTGTTGACACGATGTTCTCTGTGCTGTAATATGTTTATACAATGTTTAAACTTTTAAGGGGAAGCGAAATGATAGAACTGATTATTAAAAAGTGGGGCAATAGCCTGGCAGCAAGGATACCAAAAGTAATTGCTGATATGATCCAGCTTGAAAAGGATCAAACCGTTACCATTGAGGCGAAAGACGGAAGGATCGTTATTACACCGGTCCAGGCGAAAAAGGAATATACTCTTGACGAGCTTTTAGGGCAATGTGATTCCAAGGATGTTGCTTTGGATGCCGAGGATAAGGCATGGTTGAACGACAAGCCCGTGGGAAGGGAATGGTAATGGCTGCCAGATCCGAAAAAAAACAGTATATCCCTGAGCGTGGGGATCTTGTCTGGACAGACTTTGACCCAGCCGCCGGCCATGAGCAAATGGGACATCGGCCTGCCCTGGTCCTTTCTCCTGCAGTTTTTAATAAGAAATTTTTGCTGGCCCTGGTAGCCCCTGTCACAAGCCGGGTCCGGGGGCATGGTTTTGAAGTCGCTTTAACCGGGGAAAAGATTTCTGGTGTTGTCCTCTGCCACCAGGTTAAGACAATTGATTTTGTGGAAAGAGGGTTGACGTTTGCTGAAAAGGCCCGGGCCTCAGAGGTAAGTGAAGCCCTGGCTAAAGTAAGAGCTGTCGTAACAGAATAGCGAATTTCAAAGCGAGCATTTTTGCTGACCAGATTCTTCCAAATAGTTTTGGTTTCTTTTGTTATTTGGCCTGAAATATAAAACTTCGCAGATCAAACCAAGGTGTATGAGGCGAAGACTACCTGTCAGCCAAGCGCTGCTTTTCGATGGGATGATTTCTCCAGACTTTCCCTGTTATTGAATGCTGCTTTGAAATGTGCCGGGATGACCGATCATATTATAGTTTTTTTAGGTTTCGTTTGACTTTTTGTATTCGATCGATTACATTATCTGTATATATACGGTTAAAACATTACCCGAATTTGACAAATGGCTTAACGGCTTGAAAGACCGCATTACGCGGCTTCGCCTAAGCCGCCGTCTCGATAAAGCACAGCGTGGCAACCTCGGTGATGTAAAACCAATAGGCGAAGTCATCTTTGAAATGAGGGAACATTTCGGTCCAGGCTGGAGAAGGTACTACGCCAAGCGGGGTGAAACTCTGATCATCATGCTTGGTGGTGGAGACAAGGGCAGCCAGGAGAGCAACATTGCCAAGGCCAAACAGCGGGAAACCGCTTTGGAGGATTGAATTATGAAAAACCGAATTGCAGATCTGCCGGATTTTGATATGGCCCAGCAGCTTAAAAGCGAAGAAGACATTGCTGCTTACATCACCATGGTGATTGAAGACGGTGATGCCGCCGAGCTGGCCCACGCTCTGGGGGTAGCTGCCAAGGCTCGTGGTATGAGCGACGTTGCCAAATCTACAGGAATAACACGTGAAGCCTTGTATAAAGCGCTTAAACCAAACGCCAAACCTCGATTTGACACGATTAATAAGGTGTGTGCAGCCCTTGGTGTTCGTCTGGTAGCTCAGCCCGCCAACCCTCATTGAGCTACGATCCATTTTCAATGATGCAGGCGGATACTTTTATGAAAAGTAACAAATAGAATAAGACGGGATTCAGCAGTTGGGGGATATCAAAATCTCATTCCAACATTTCAGATGAACCGGGTGCGAAATAGGTTATTTGGATTGTTACTGTGGACTACCTATAAACTCTCAGGCGTTTCTTGAAGGGGTGCTGATTTTTTTTGTTATTGGGGCCTGATATATAAAATCTGGCGGATCAAACCGAGGTTTTTGAGGCGAGGACTACTTGCAAAATGCGCCCTGTTTTTCAGGTGAATGAGCACACGAGATTATCCCTGTCAATCATCATGGGTTAACCATTTTTACCCTTGTCTCAGTTTGCCATATCCACTATATTTTCATTGCTGAGTATTACAACTGCCATAAGAATTGGAAAATAATGAGGTTAGAGCATGTCGTTAGAAGCTGTTATTGAATACTTCTCAGAATACAATATAGCTCACCGTGTTATGATTTTAGAAAACTCCACAGCCACTGTTGAAGAAGCTGCCCAGGCACATGGAGTTGATCCAGATCAAATCGGGAAAACACTGTCGTTCAAAATAGATGAAACCCCGATCCTAATTGTCGTTGCTGGCAAGGCGAAGATTGATAATAAAAAGTACAAAAAGCATTTTTCTAAAAAGGCTAAGATGCTCAGTAAGGATGAGGCCCTGGAGCATACGGGCCATAACATCGGAGGGGTTTGTCCTTTTGGACTGAATAAACCAATTAATGTATATCTGGATGTGTCGTTGAAAAAACACTCAGAAGTTATCCCGGCTGCAGGCGATCGGTACTCTTCACTTCGGTTGACCATAGAAGAACTTGAAAAATATTCAAATTGTAAAGAATGGGTGGATGTTTGTAAGTATGATTGATTTTGCTGAACAACTAATGACCACTGCCGTTCAATAAAATACCCCTTCAGTATTTCTATTTTTACAAAAACGAAGATAGATTGAGGAGTCTATAGGCTATTGGCTAAACAAGATCAAAAAAAATGGAATTCAAGGTATCTTAGAAATATTGGCAGTCCAACTCCTTCCGATATTTTATCAAAATATCTTTCTTTTTCACCCAAAGGGCGTGCTTTGGACATTGCTTGTGGAAAATGGCAGGAACAATAAATTCCTTGCCCAAAATGAGTTCAAAGTAGATGGAGTGGACATATCAAAAGTCGCTGAAACCAATGAATTATTACATGTATTCAACTCCTTTCAAATCGTGTATTATGAAAAAAAGGAGAATGACCCCTCTGACAAATTTGATCAATCCGTATATATGGTTGCAATAAAAAAATGAAACAGATCATAAAAGACATCTACCATGAATTAGATGCTGATATTCTATGCGAAGGGCATTTTGGAATTTTTCAGCCTGGTAATCAGGTCCGAAATTACATTGAAACATACAAATCGCAGAATCAGCCATAATCAGTGTGTTTGCAAGCCATAGGAAACGCATGTATTTTAAGATAACACATTCGGCTATCTACAATTGGAAAGGTTCCGGGACTGAAAAAGAACAGAAAAATCCAAACCTAATGGATTCGTTCTGTCACTTGATTATTGCGCAAGAAGCAACTACCCAAGGCACTTGGATACTTTTAGTAGACCAAGGTGACGACACAGGAATACCGACAACTAACTGCGTTGAATACATTATCCCCAGGATTTGTGAACAATTCACTTTGGAGATATCCAATCTACGGGCTTTTGAAGTTTGGCCATATCACAAAGATGATCTAAGGCTGAAATATACTGAGATAGTGATATCAGACGTAAATTTTGACAACGCGGGGGATTGGGTTCTTCGAAACTCTTGGAGACCTGCAGGCAGCCAGGATGCCAAGATCTTGGATCAGCTCATTGAAACGGTGGGGGATAAAGTGATCCGGGAGGAGATCTGATGCCCCTCCAGTATCTGGCCTGTATCGGAATTACATGAAAAAATGGTGAGATGAACCCACTATTTTTACTTCAGTTATTGAACGCTTTTTTAAAGCGTTGAGCAAGACAAGCTGATTCTTATAGGCGGATGAGAACCCCAGATTTTCCCTGTGAACCAAAAGGTCTGGCACTGGTCTGTTTATTATTTAAAACTTGATTGTTGTTTTTTCTTAAGCGCGCATTGACAAAACAAGAGTGTCTGTGGATAATACCGGATATATTGTCAGGCTTGGATACGTTATCTGTGGAAATCTTAAAATCAACCTGATGGCTTTATCATTATTTTCAGTGTGTCCTGCTGGCGATGAAAAAATATTCACAGGAAGTCATTTTTATTATAAATATTTGGAATCATAAGATAAAATAGGTTATTGTCAGGGGAAAATAAAAGGAGAAAACAATGGTTAAAATACCGTTGAAAGGGATATGGATCTCATTGGCAGTGATCAGTGTTTTCATGGGCTGCAATGACAAAATTGAGCCGGGCACAACACAAACAGGCCAGCGGGTTTCTATCAAAACAGAAGTGGCAATGGCGGTCATCACCAACCAGCCCTTTGTTTATGAAGCGCTTGGAACCATAACCGCCCAGACAGCCAGCACCTTGTCCGGACAAATAATGGGGACTGTCAAGGCCGTGAATGTCAGGGAGGGGGACTTGGTCAGGCAGGGGGATATCCTGGTTGTGCTGGACAAAAGACAGGTTGACGCAGGCCTGCGCCAGAGCGAAGCTTCGCTTTCCGAAGCCATGAAAGCCGCGTCAGCAGCAGTCTCTGCCAGAAGTTCAGCCCGGGCAGGGGCTGACCTTGCCCAGGCCACTTACAAACGGTATCAAACCCTTTTTCAACAAGATTCTGCCACTCGTCAGGAATTTGAAGAGGTTGAGGCCCGATACCTTCAGGCTCAGGCCTCCCTGTCCCAGGCAGAGGCCATGGTAGCGGCGGCTCAGTCACGGATTCAGCAGGCCCGGGCCGCTGTTTCAGGGGCAGGTGTTTCCCAGAAGGATGCAACAATCCTGGCCCCTTATGATGGGATTGTGACAGGAAAAATGATCACGGTCGGCGATCTGGCTGCGCCAGGGACACCATTGCTCACAATTGAGAAAAAGGGAGGGTTTCAGGCGGATCTGGTGCTTCCGGAAAACCATATCCAAGCGGTTCGCATCGGTCAGTCATTGGATGTCAGCATTCCCTCCCAGGAAGGCTCTCCGGTTCTTACCGGCACGGTAAGAACCATTGTACCCATGGCGGATTTAAGAAGCCGTTCCTTTACGGTCAAGATCAACCTTCCGGAAAACGGATTGCTTCGCTCGGGCATGTTTGCCAGGGTCAGTATTCCCGTGGGTGAAGGCGGCATGCTGTTGATTCCTGAATCAGCTTTGGTGGTGCAGGGACAGCTCACCGGTTATTTTCTGGTGGATGACAACGCCTGCGCCCGGTTTCGCCTCATGAGAACCGGCAGGCGTTTCGAAAATCAGATTGAAATCATTTCAGGGATGAAAGAAGGCACCCGGTATGTTGTGTCTCCTCCTGAAGGATTAAAGGACGGAATGACAATAGAGGATGCATCATGACCATCAAGTTAGGCCCGGCCGGGAAAATCGCATCATTTTTTATTGATTCCAAATTAACCCCGCTGATTATCATTGCATCGATTCTTCTTGGTATTGCAGCTGTCATTGCCCTGCCAAGAGAAGAAGAACCCCAGATTATCGTTCCCATGATCGATGTGTTTGTCCAGATGCCGGGAGCAGGCGCAAAAGAGGTGGAACAGCGGGTCACCAAACCCATGGAGAAACTGCTCTGGGAGATTCCCGGCGTGGAATACATCTATTCCACATCCATGCCGGGCATGTCCATGGTCGTGGTCCGTTTCCTGGTGGGACAGGATCAGGAAGGTGCCATTGTCCGTCTTCAATCCAAGCTCATGGCCAATTATGACCGGATTCCCTCAGGCGTGAGTCCACCCCTTATCCGGCCCAGATATATTGATGATGTCCCGATCCTGGCGTTGACCTTCTGGAGTGAAGAGGTCGACCATTACCTGCTTCGAAGGCTGGCCTCCGAGGTGGAGGACAGGATCAAGCAGGAACCCAATGTTTCTATTACCACCCTTATCGGCGGCGAACAGCGGCAGGTCAATGTGCGCCTGGACCCCGTACGTCTTGCCGCCTACGGTCTGGACCTGGAACAGGTGACACACCTGGTGTCAGCTGCCAATCAGGCCTCGGATTCAGGGAGCTTCCCGTCCCGGCAGGGCCAGGTTATCGTCCATACCGGCGGACTTCTAAAGGATGCCGAGGATGTGGGCCGGGTTGTGGTCAATGTGTTCAAGGATCGTCCCGTGTATCTGCGGGATGTGGCTCAGATTGAAGACGGGCCGTCAGACCCCGGTCAGTATGTTTTTTTCGGCAATGGTCCTGCCGGCAGGGAAAAACAGATCAAGACAACTGATCCATCCAAAGGTGTCTGGCCTGCTGTTACACTGACTGTGGCCAAGCGAAAAGGTACCAATGCCATCAGTGTGGCGCAAAAGGTGCTGGAAAGGGTGAAGGATGCCCAGGGGCTGATAATCCCGGACAATGTTCACATGACCATTACCCGTCATTACGGCGAAACAGCCAAGGAAAAATCCGATGAACTGCTGTATCACATGCTTATTGCCGTTGTCTCCGTCACCATTCTCATCTGGTTCACCCTGGGTCATCGGGAGTCCGGGGTGGTGGCCTTTGCCATTCCCGTCACCCTGGCCCTGACCCTGACGACCTTTTATCTGTATGGGTATACCTTGAACCGCATCACGTTGTTTGCCCTGATTTTTTCCATCGGTATCCTGGTGGATGACGCCATTGTCGTGGTGGAAAACGTGGTACGCCACTACAGGCTGGAAGAGAATAAGGGCCGGTCCAAATTCAAGGTTGCCATCGAGGCAGTGGATGAAGTGGGCAACCCCACGATTCTTGCTACCCTGGCGGTGATTGCCGCTATCCTGCCCATGGCCTTTGTGGGAGGTCTTATGGGCCCCTACATGCGTCCCATCCCCATGGGCGCTTCGGCAGCCATGTTTTTTTCCCTCCTGGTTGCCTTTATCGTCACTCCCTGGGCTTCGGTGCGCATGATAAAGGCTGAAGGGCATGGCAGCCATGGAGACCTTCACACCGAAGACTGGTCCATAAGGCTTTATCGAAAGGTCATGAACCCCCTGCTTCACAAACCGGTCTTTCAATGGGGGTTTCTTGGGATTGTAGCAGGCCTGCTGCTCCTGGCCTGTGCCATGGTTGCCATGGGGCTTGTCCGGGTCAAAATGCTGCCCTTTGACAACAAGAGTGAATTCCAGGTGATTCTGGATATGCCGGAAACCGCCACGCTTGAGGAAACCGCTTCTGTTGCCATGGAAATGGGGGATTACTTAAAGACCGTTAATGAGGTCGTGGATTACCAGATCCATGCAGGAACAGCCGGTCCCTATAATTTCAACGGCCTTGTCCGTCATTATGACTTGAGAAAGGGTCCGAACATGGCCGATATTCAGGTCAACCTGGCCGGCAAGGGTAAGCGCAGGCAGCAGAGCCATGACATTGCCAAGCGGGTGAGGCCGACCCTGAAAGCCATTGCCGACAGATACAAGGCAAGGGTCAAGATTGCTGAAGTTCCCCCGGGACCTCCGGTGCTGTCAACCCTGGTGGCTGAAATTTACGGTCCGGATTATCAGCAGCAGAAAGATCTGGCCCTCAAGGTGAGGGATATTTTTGAAACCACTGAAGGTGTGGTGGATGTTGACTGGTACATGGAAGAGGACCAGACCCGGTACCAGCTGGACATTGATCAGGAAAAGGCCGCTCTTCACGGTATCAGTGTCGGCAGGATTGCCCGGACACTTAAGATTGTCCTGGAGGGACAAAAATCAGGCCTGCTTCATCTGCCCCTGGAAAAGGAAGATGTGCCCATTCTGCTCCAGCCGTCCCTGGCAACCCGGGCCGGTATGGACCGGGTCGGGGCTGTAAAGATTCCAACTTCCAACGGCGGTATGGTGGCATTGTCCTCCCTGGTTCGTGTCCGGCAGACAGAGCCGGATAGAAGTATCTACCATAAAAACCTGATGCCGGTCGTTTATGTGACCGCTGATGTGGCCGGTGCCAAGGAAAGCCCGGTTTATGCTATTCTGGAGATGTGGAAAAAAATTAATGCCATAAAGACAGCGCAGGGCTATGGCATTGTCCAGCACACGGCAGCGCTGCCTGAAACCGATCAACAGCTTGCCATGAAATGGGACGGGGAATGGCACATTACCTATGAAGTGTTCCGGGATCTGGGCCTGGCTTTCGGGGTGGTTCTGGTCCTGATTTTCGTCCTGGTGGTGGGGTGGTTTCAGTCTTTTTCAACCCCATTTGTGATCATGGTGGCCATTCCCTTTTCTTTGATCGGAATTCTTCCGGCTCACTGGGCAATGAATGCCTTTTTCACCGCCACTTCCATGATTGGTTTTATCGCCGGCGCTGGAATCGTGGTCCGCAATTCCATTATCCTGGTGGATTTTATTGAACTGAGAATCGCCCAGGGCATGCCGCTGGATCAGGCAGTCGTCGATGCCGGAGCCGTAAGGTTCCGGCCCATGATGCTGACCGCAGCAGCTGTGGTTGTGGGGGCATCGGTTATCCTTTTTGATCCCATTTTCCAGGGGCTTGCCATATCCCTGATGGCTGGAGAGGTGGCTTCCCTGCTGTTTTCCAGAATGACGGTACCCATATTGTATTTCATGGACAAACGCTGGGAAGCGGCCCATATGACTGCTTTGGCAAACAAGGGATGATCCGGCAATGGGGACGGCTTGCTCAGTGAGGAGGAATAAATGATACAACGATTAAAAAAGGGGTTTTCAAGGGTCGGTCTCAGATGGATTCTGGCCACAGGCCTCCTTTTATACCCGGTTTGTGGCCTGACATCGGATTTGACCCTTTCCAAAGCAGTTGAAACAGCGCTTTCAGGCAATCCCGGACTTCAGGCGGCCGGATTTGCCAGTCTTTCTGCCCGGGAGAAAGTCCTCCAGGCAAGATCCGGTGCCATGCCCCAGGTTCAGCTTACCGAACAGGGCACCCGTACCAATAATCCCATGTGGGCCTTTGGAACCCGGCTTAACCAGGAAACCATTACAACCCGGGATTTTGATCCTGCCCGTCTCAATAACCCGGACAGCATCACAAACTATGCAACTGTTTTTTCCGTCACCTGGCCGGTGTATGACAGTGGACAGACCTGGTATGGCCTCAAGCAGGCCCACCTGAATCAGGAAGCCGCTGCTTTTTTTGCAGACCAGACCCGGCATCAGGTGATTGCCGCAACCATAAGTGCTTATATTAAAACCCTGCTTGCACAGGAAAACAAGGTGGTTCTCCATCAGATCACTGAGACCGCCCGTGCCCACCTGAAATTGATACAATCCCGGTACACGGGTGGATTTGTGGCAAAGAGCGATCTGCTGCGGGCCCAGGTCCATATTGCAGACCTGGAACAGCAGCTGGCCGAGGCGGGAAGCCGGATCAATATTGCCCGATGTCAACTGAATGTGGTCATGGGGGTTGCACCGGATTTTGACGGCACTTTGTCAACCCCTCTTAAGCCCGGTGATCCCATCCAGGGAAGTCTGGATTCATGGATCAGCACAGCCCTTTCCAACCGGCCGGATCTTAAAAATCTGACGCTTCAGAAGCGTATTGCCCAAAAAGAAATAGATAAATCCAGGGCTTCCCGGTATCCGTCGGTCAACCTGACAGGAAATTATGAGATTGACTCCGAGGATTTCCAGGATTCGGGAACCAATTACACCATTGGTGCTGCAGTTTCAATGCCCCTATTCACCGGTGGCAGGATATCGTCCAGAATACGGGAAGCCCGGATTAATCTGAAACAGACCCAGACCATGCTCCAGGGGTTGGAGCAGCAGATCTGCGGCCAAATCCGTCAGGCCTTTTTTAATGCTCAAAGCGCCTGGGAGCGAATCCAGGTTGCCGGGTCTGCCATCGGCCAGGCTGAAGAATCCCTGCGCATCGTGAGAAACCGGTATGACAGCGGTCTGTTCACCCTTACCGATCTTCTGGATGTAGAGGACATGGTTCAGCAGACTCGAACGAATCAACTCAAGGCCGTCCATGATTATAAGGCAGCGGCAGTCAGTCTTTACCTTGCAGCCGGAACCATTGACAGATTCAAATAAGGCAAATGAAAAGGGGGTATAATCGTAAACCGATTGGATACCCCCCTCTTTTTTTTCAGAACAAGAAAAAGCTGAACTTACAGCCGTTCAAATATGGCTGCAGCGCCCATGCCGCCGCCGATGCACATGGAGACAATACCATACCTGCCATTGACCTCCTTGAGGTTGGCAAGGCAGGTGGCTGTCAGCTTTGCGCCGGTACATCCCAAGGGATGGCCCAATGCAATGGCACCGCCGTGAATATTAATTCTGTCCATGTATTTTTCAAGCCCCAGCTCTCTGATACTGTAAAGTGCCTGGGAAGCAAAGGCTTCATTGATTTCATAAATATCAATGTCATCAATGGTGAGTCCTGCCTGTTCAAGGGCTTTGGGGATGGCATAGCGGGGACCTACGCCCATCTCATCGGATTTGCATCCCACGGTTGAGTAGGTAACCAGCCTGGCAATGGGTTCAAGGCCCAGCTCGTCACATTTTTCCTTTGATGCAATAATGGTTGCAGCCGCACCGTCTGTGGTCTGGGAAGAGTTTCCCGCCGTGACACTGCCCACAGCGGAAAAGACAGTCCGAAGTTTGCCAAGCCCTTCAGGTGTAGAGACCCTGATGCCGTCATCGTGTTCAACAATGAACTGCTCTTTTTTATAGGTACCGTCCGCCTGTTTTACAAATTTAAAGGCAGGTGTGGGCACTATTTCCGTAAACAGGCCGTTATCTCGGGCTCTTGCCGCTTTTTCCTGGGAATTTGCTGCAAACTTATCCTGGTCTTCCCTGGAGACATTGTACCGGGAGGCGACATTTTCCGCCGTAACACCCATGGAGATATACATATCCGGGTCGGTTATGGAATATTCAGGATGCGGGCGGGGGTTGTTTCCGCCCATGGGAACAAAGGTCATGGATTCAACACCTGCGCCGATTGTTACATCCGACCATCCCATCTGGACTCTTATGGAGGCAAGGGCAATGGCTTCAAGGCCGGATGCGCAGAACCGGTTAACGGTTGCACCGGATACCTTGTCTGGAAATCCTGCCATCTTGGCAGCAACCCTGCCAAGGTTAAGGCCCTGTTCTGCTTCCGGGAAAGCACACCCCAGCATGACATCGTCAAGGTGTTCGGGTTTAAGGTTTTTGGTTCTTTCAACCGCAGCCTTCATGATAAAGGAAATAAGTTCTTCAGGTCTTGTCTGGTTGAACAGCCCTTTTTTTTGTTTGCAGCCAGGGGTTCTGACTGATTGTACAATATATGCGTCTCTCATGACTTATGTTCTCCTTTAGTTTCTGAGTGGTTTGCCGGTTTTAAGCATGTGATCGATTCTTGCGATGGTTTTTTCTTCCTTGCAGAAGTCAACAAACGCTTCTCTTTCAAGTTTCAGGATTGTATCTTCATCAACCGAACTTCCCACCTTTATATCACCGCCACTCATTACATATGCGATTCTTCTGGCAAGGAAGGCATCATAATCACTCATGAATTTTCCGTTGAGCATATTGTAAATTTCCGCATTCACCATGCCCTGGCCTGCATTTCCCATTACAATCAGTGGCTGTTTGGCCGGGGGAACATATCCGTCGTCAACCATTTTAAGCACTTCTTTTTTGGCTTCGCCGATCAGGTTGTCCCGGTTGAATACGATTCTGTCGGCCTGGCCGAGAAACCCATTGCCGGCCGCCTGGGCCGCAGACATGGAAACAGCAGCCATTGCAATCTTCATAAAGGCAGGGACAAATAATTTTGCCAGATCAATGTCTTTGGCAGTTTTCCCGGGCAGGGCATTGATATATTTTTTCCACAGGTTCAGGGTTCCGCCGCCGGCAGGCAGCAGGCCAACGCCAATCTCTACAAGACCCATGTAAAGTTCTGAATGGGCAACCATTTTATCTGCACTGAGGCAGATTTCACATCCGCCGCCAAGCACCAGGCCGTAAGGCGCTGCAACCACAGGGAAGGCAGCATATTTTGCTTTCTGGATGCCGTCATGCCCTTTTTTCAGGAAGGCATCGATTTCAGCATATTTTTTGTCATGGCAGAGTTTTGAAATAAAGCTGAGATCCGCTCCTGCTGAGAATGCTCCCGGCATACCACCGGCTTCATTTCCGACCACAAGCCCAACCCCGTTGTTATCGACATAATCAAGTGCTTTACCAATGGAATCCATTATTTCTTCATTGAGCGCATTCATCTTTGTATGGAATTCTATACAGAAGACACCATCACCAATGTCTACAAGACTTGCAGAGTTGTTTTCCAGAACGGTTTTGTTATTGCCTTTGGCAGCTGCAATAGAAACCATGTTCTTGCTGACCGGGACTTGTTTGTAAGAAGCCAAAGCAAAGTCATAGTAATATTTGATTCCCTTTTCAAGTTTGTAAAAACTGGTATTTCCATATTCCAGCATCAGCTTTACATTGGCCGGGACTTCAAGGTTTTCTTGCTCCATCCTTTCAGCTGCGGCTGTAACACCATAAGCATCCCAGAGTTCAAAAGGACCCATTTCAAAATTGTATCCCCATTTCATGGAATTATCGATTTCAATGATGGTGTCGGCAATTTCAGGAACCCGGTTGGCAGCATACTGAAAGCTGTTGGCAGCCATTTTCCAGGCAAATTTAGCCCCTTTGTCATCCCCTTTGAGAACACAGTCTACTTTTTCTTTTAGAGTCCCTTTTTTCTTTGCCGCATCAATGCAGGGAAAAGACGGTCTTACCAGGTCTTCATATTCCATGGTGGACGGATTAAGCACTTTTCTGAGTTTCTTCCATTCAGGGGTCAGATCGGTTTTGTAAAACCCTGCCCGGGTTTTGTTTCCCAGGAGATTTTTTTCGGCCATTTTCCCGACAAACTCCGGCAGGATCAAAGCGTCTCTCTGCTCATCATCCGGGCAGAGTTCATAAGAGTTTTTGCAGACATGGATCACAGTATCCAGGCCCACCAGGTCAACGGTTTTAAAAATGGCTGTCTTTGGCCGGCCAAGGGCAGGACCGAAAATGGCATCCACTTCAGGGATGGTCATCTGATCTTCCACCATGGCTTTCATGATAGCGCCAATCCCATGAATGCCGATTCGGTTGCCGACAAAATTGGGAGTGTCTTTTGCCCAGACAATGCCTTTGCCCAGGTTTTTCTCGCCAAAAGCGGCAATGAATTCAAGTATTTCAGGAAGGGTATCTGCACCCGGGATCAGTTCAAGAAGGTGCATATAGCGAACCGGGTTGAAAAAATGGGTTCCCATGAAATGCGTTTTGAATTCTTTGGAAAAACCCTCGCAAATATCTTTTAAAGGGATACCGGACGTATTTGAGGAAACAATGGCCCCCGGCTTTCTTACTTTTTCAATTTTTGTAAACAGCTCTCTTTTAATCTTCAGGTTTTCAACAACAACTTCAATAATCCAGTCGCATTCAGAAAGCGTTTCAATGTCATCATCAAGATTCCCGATGGAGATGAGCCCGGCATCTTTTTTGTTGAAAAACAAAGAAGGACTGGAAGCCAATGCCGCATCAAGGCCCGTCTTTACAAGCCGATTACGGGCAGCCCGGTCATTTTTTTCTTCGTCTTTTAAATCAAAGGGAACGATATCCAAGAGCTGCACCTTTACACCGGCACCGGCAAGAAGAGCAGCAATACCGCCTCCCATGATTCCAGACCCGATAACCGCAGCCTTTCTAACTTTTCTTATCATGATTTCCTCCTAGTTCAAGGGGTTAGTGTTAATTTATGAATGAGTATTCATTTTTGATTAACAGATAATCACCTGGGTTGTCAAGAAAAATAATTTAGAAAAAACCTAAGGTTTATCAGAAAAATCTGCATTCAATTTCAAACTGTTAGATATATTAGCCCTTTAAAGTATATTCGGTCGGCACCCCTTTTATCAAAAAAAAAATTGTGTGAATCGTCATTCATGAATAAAATTCCAGGTTCCTTGTAAATTTTTTCTGTGTCTGATAATGTGACACAGTAATTTTTAAGGATAATTTTTGATCGGAGATATTTGATGGCGCTAAAAGGCCCCAAGATTAACACTTCTGATTCCCTGAACATTGACTCAGTTGTCAATTTTATTTTAACCCTTCAAAGGGAATCCGGTGATATTCCCTGGCATATGGATGGAAAAACAGATCCCTGGGATCTTATTGAGACCGCTATGGGACTGAATATTGGAAAGCGATTTGAAGCATCCTTTCGGGCTTTTGAGTGGTTGAAAAACATGCAGAATCCAGATGGTTCCTGGTATTCTTCTTATATTGACGGAAAACCCGAGGACCTGACCTGCGA
The DNA here is from genome assembly GCA_018821715.1 of Pseudomonadota bacterium. Taxonomy (GTDB): domain Bacteria; phylum Desulfobacterota; class Desulfobacteria; order Desulfobacterales; family Desulfobacteraceae; genus Desulfobacula. The sequence goes on from JAHJLN010000238.1 coordinate 15,290, forward strand.
AACCCACATGGCTGCCTATATCAGTGTCGGTCTCTTTCATACCTGGTTGATGAATAAAGATACAACGTTTCTTGAACATATGTGGCCGACAATGGAAAAAGGGATCAACTACGGCATCAGCCTGCAGACAAAAACAGGAGAGATTTATTGGGCGAAAAGCCCGAAAGGCATTGTGGACCCCATGTCTCTTCTGGCAGGATCCAGTTCAATTTTTATGAGTTTAAAATGTGCCCTGGCCATAGCGGGCATTTTAGGAAAACACAAAATAACCTGGGAAACAGCTTTTGACAAACTGGGCAAATCCATCAGGGAAAATATTCATAATTATAATGTCAGCAAATCCAGGTTTTCCATGTACTGGTTTTACCCTGTTTTGAGCGGCGCTCTTACCGGAGAAAAAGCCGAGCACAGGATTGAAAAATACTGGAAAAAATATGTCATAGAAGGACAGGGCGTAAGATGCGTATCTGACCAGCCCTGGGTGACCATTGCTGAAACCTGTGAACTTGTTCTTGCACTCTATGGTATGGGGCGCGTTGAAAAAGCCGGAATCGTCTTCTCCTGGATACAGGACAGGATTTATGAAGACAGGACATACTGGTGCGGTTATACCTACCCTGACATGGTGATCTGGCCGGAAGAAAAGATTTCCTGGACCAATGCCGTGGTGCTGATGGCAGCAGATGCATTATATGCTTTAACGCCGGCATCAGGCCTTTTCAACCACAGATCCTGGGATGGATTTACATACACGGACCTTATTAATTGATTAAAGATTATCGACCGTATTATATCAAAAAGGCATGGTACAGGCTTCAGCATCTGTATATCCGTCACAAGCTTGCCCCCCAGTTGAAATCCCTTGGAAAACATCCGTTTATTGTAAAGCCCTGGTACATTGAAATATTTGGCGGGCCTGTCAGCATAGGGAACAATATTACCCTTCTGGGGTGCTCTGATAAAAAAACCCGGTTGACCGTCTGGTCTGATAAAAAAGATATCAACGGAATTATGATCGGCGATCATGTTCTGATTTCTCCCGGGGTCAGGATCAGTGCTGCTAACTCTATCTCTATAGCAGATTCCTGCATGCTGGCGAGCCATGTCTATATCACCGATTCAGACTGGCATGGGATTTATGACAGATCTATGCCGTCAAAAGATGTAAGCGCTGTGATTCTTGAAGAAAACGTATGGGTTGGGGACAGTTCAATTATCTGTAAAGGCGTGACCATTGGTAAAAACAGCATTATCGGTGCGGGTTCCGTTGTGACGTCGGATATACCGCCCGATGTGATTGCAGCCGGAAATCCTGCCAAGATTATCAAACCGCTTGATCCTGACAAGCCCCTCACTACAAGGAAAGACAGGTTCTCAGATACTCTGAAAATGAACCATGCCTTTGACACTGCAGAAAAAGAATTTCTTCAGGGGAATACGTTTTTCGGATGGGTTAAATCCATTTTTTTCCCGGAAAAGAATGCATAATTCAACCTGGATTAAACAATAGTTTTCAGGGTGTCATAAAGATGGGCCAGGTTCTGCTCCAGTTTTTTAATATCAAAGGATTGGGCCAATTGAGAAAGTTGCTGACCGAATTGAGTTAGTTCAGGGATGTTAAAGGTATCCCCTATTTGAATCATGTTTTGTATGACGATTTGAATGTCTGCGATTTTTATCCCTTCCTTAAAGCCGGGTATGAGCCGGAATATCTCGGAATTGATGCGGTCCTTTAAGGTATTGTTTTTAAGGCAGTGATGCTTTAAGCTTTCAATGGATAACCAAACAGCCGGGCTTTCTGATTTCCGGCGAGTGTCTGCTGTATTCGGCAACCAGTTAAGAAGTTCGCAATATAGCTTTTGGATATCAATGGGTTGGCCAAGGCAACCTTCATAGCCACCAAGTTTCAGTGTATCCAAAGGTATCGGGTCCATGGATGCTGTTAAGAGAATAATGGGAATGTTTTTTGTTATAGTGCTCTGTTTTAACACGGACGCGACGCTGATTCCGTCTGCCGTTTGAATCTTATCATCCATAAGAATGAGATGGGGTGTTTGTTTCTGGGCAATGCAAGTGGCCTGTTCGGCATTTTTTGCTTCCAATACAGTCAAGTTGGCTTTTTGCAGGATCTGTGTCAACATGAAACGGATGGGTTCAACAGTTTCTGCAATCAAAACGGTTTCCCCTGAAAATCGAATGGTTTTAATATCAAGAGATCGTTTCTTTTCTGTTTCAAGGGTATGGTCACTGACTTCTATTCCAGGTAAAAACACGATAAAAACACTGCCCTTGCCTTCACAACTTTTGACCTGGATCCGGCCACCCATTAACTCAACCAGATCTTTGCAGATGGAAAGCCCGAGACCGGTTCCCCCATATTTTTTACAAATTTGTGAAGAGGCCTGCTCAAATGAGTCAAAAATAATATTTTGTTTGTCTTCTGGAATTCCGATTCCTGTATCTTCTACAGAAATAGCAAGATCAATTTTGCTGGTATCTTCGTATGCCTTTGTTTTTTGGGTTGTGATTTTAATATGACCCTTGTTTGTGAATTTAACGGCATTGTCCATCAGATTGACAATAATCTGTTTCAGGCGGGTATCATCCATAAGAAGATAGGTTGGCAGCTGACTGTCCAGATCCTTAATAAACATCAAGGACTTTTCTTGTATTCTGGTTTGAAACAGTTGGTAAATGTCATCAAACAGAATATGGACATCTACAACGACCTTGTTGAGCTCAAGTTTACCGGTGGCCATCTTGGACAGATCAAGAATATCGTTGATAAGAGATAACAGGTTTCTTCCGGCAATTTGGATCGCATCCAAATAGCTGGTTTCCTGTTTTCCGGTAATGGTGGTTGATAACAGTTCGCTAAAGCCAATAACATAATTTAAAGGTGTCCTGATTTCATGGCTGATATTGGCAAGGAATTCATTTTTCGCCTGATTGGCCTTTTCCAGCTCTACTTCTTTTGTTTTTCTTGCCTGAATTTCATTGTTTAAGGTTTGATTTAATAAAAGGAGTTCTTTGGTACGCAGTTCAACCCGCTGTTCAAGTTCCTGAAGGGATTTTTTTAATGCTTCCTGGGCAAGTTTTCGTTTGCTGATATTTCTTGAGTTGATGACAAATCCCCTGACAGCAGGAAGGGCCAGAAGGTTTTTGCTGATGGATTCCATTGTGCACCAGTAGCCATCATGATGTTTGAGCCTGAATTCGGTGACCTGGGTGGCGATTTCAGACTGGACTCTTTTTTTAAATTGTTCAAGCATCGGGTTCCTGTCATCAGGATGAAGATAATCAAAAGCACTTTTTCCAATCAGGTCATTTGGATCATATCCAAGGATCCTTCGTACAGATGGGCTGGCGTATAGAAACAGTCCTTGTGAATCTGTGATGGTTACAATGTCCGTAGCATTTTCAATCAGTGCCCTGAAATACTCTTCACGGTATTGCAAGGTAGTCAGTGTTACTTTCAGTTTCACGGTCATGGCGTTGAATTCTGTGGCAAGGCCTGCAAACTCATCATGGGAAGTGATGGGAATCTGTGTGCCAAGGTCGCCTTTTCCAATGCGTTCAGCTCCCTTAACCAGAGACTGTAAGGGCTGCATGAGGCGGCGGGTCAGTATCATTAAAGCAAATGAGATGATAATGGCTGCACTGATACCAAGGAAGAAAAGATATGGCTTCATCCGGTCTGCCAGCCCATACACTTCTTTTTTCGGGTCCACGGCAAGCAAAAACCAGTTCCATTCCGGGAAAAAGTCGAAGATGGCAAAGTTCTTCTCCTTTTGAAGGGTAAAAAAAAGACGGCCTTTTTTTCTTTCAAGCTGTTTGAACCAGTTTTCAGTGCTGACATCCGTACCCACATAGTATTTGTTTGGATGAAAAAGAACAACGCCATGGGCATCTACACCAAAAAGATATCCCTTTTTTCCAATTGTAATAGCGGATATTTCCTTTATGGCATCGATCTTGGCTTTTATCACGCTGGGGGAAATTTTTTCAAGACCATATTTGTGAAGGATGTCCTCATGCTTTTTTGCAATCTCCATTGCTTCTGATGAACGGGTTGACAGCCATTCTTCGGCAAGATCAGTCAGGGCGCTGCGTGAAAAATAGTAAGAAATGCCCACAGTTGCGATAAGGAAAAAAAAGACCAGGGGCAGGGTTGTGATCAATATTTTTGTATAGGTCTTCATGGACTATCCATAATGGTTTAAAAAAACAACATCAAGAAAATTAATTATTTTTTGTTCAGATTTGTTTTCTCAGTAAACTGAGGGTAAAGCGCCATGGTTGAAACAAGGCTGTGCCCGTAATCCACATAATTTTTTCTGATAAACAATTGTTTTGTATACATGAATGGATAGGCAGCCATATCATTTAATATTCTGATCTGGGCCTGGATCCAGAGATTGATCTGTTTTTCAGGATCGACTTCCAACCGTGCCGCTTCAATGAGTTCGTCAATTTTGGTATAATGAGAAAAATTAGTGTCAGGCTTTTTACCTGTAACAACAATGGAATCTGAGTGGAAAAATCGGGTCAGATACGCATCGGCATTGGGGCGCCAGGCCGAATAGATCACAAGGGGTTTCGGGTTTTCCCGGATCTGTTTGTGCATATTTGAATGGGTTTCCATCTTGATATTACAGAGAATATTAACCTTGGCCAGTTGCGCTTTGAGCACATCATAATAGGCTTGATATATCCGTTTTTCCGAAGAGACAAGATCAAGGCTGAACCCGTTGGGATAGCCTGCTTCCCTTAGCAATTGCCTTGCTTTGGTCAGGTTTTGGGAATATTCCAGGTTTAAGGTTCCAGCCGCCTCTCTGGACAATCCTCCGGGTAAAAACTCTTCCGGAACCGGGGAATAGACATCCCCTGATATTAGTGGACTTACTACGTCAAGAAAGGGTTTCTTGTTTAAACTATATGCAATGGCCCGCCTGACCCTGATATCATCCAGCGGCTTCATCTGTGTGTTGAAATGAAGGGTTGCAACTTCCCCCACACCATGGGTATCAATGAGAATATCCTTTTGTGTTTCCATGGATTCAAGCCATCCTTTTTCACCGGACCCGATAATGATATCCATCTCCCCTCTTTTAAACGCCTGTTCGCGATCTTTGGTATCAGGGAGGAAATGTATTTCTACGCCGGAAAGCTGCGGCCGTCCCCTGAAATATTGATCATGGGCCTTTAAACTCAGGACCTTTCCCTTATCATACTGCACAAAGGCAAAGGGACCGGTTCCGACGGGATGTTTTATGAAATCATCATAGCCCATGGTTTCAACGGCTTTTTGACTCATAATGAAGCCGCCGCCGTAATTGGAAATTTTCGGGAAAAAAAGAATTGAAGAAACAGGATTGTCCAGAATAATCTGTACAACATATGGGCTGATTTTTTTAAGGGTCATGCCTTCATAACCGCCGGCATAGGCACAGAACTTTTTGTCTTTGGATTTATTCAACGAAAAGACCACGTCATCTGCTGTTAATTCATAGGCTTGGGTTCTGGGACCCTTTTGAAACTTTACGCCCTTGCGAAGGTGAACCGTCCATACCTGTTTGCCGCCGGTCAGGATGAAGTCCGGTATGGTTTGGGCAAGGTCCGGCTCTATCTTGGGTGCATTGCCCGGTTGATACCGTAAAAGGGCGTTGAACACCATGTCGGCAAAGGCCCTGTCCTGTGAGCCTGCTGCAAAATGAGGGTCAAAGGTTCCCATGGCACTGACTTGAACTCCGAATTTAAGAGTTCGGTCAGTTGAAACAGCATCTGTAAGAAAAAAGAAAAATGATGCAATAAGGGTTAAAAACAGGATAAAAGATGGTGCTTTCATGAACGTTGCATCCTTATTTTAAAAAGTTTCCAGGGTAGATTTTCTGTCACCCGGTAAATGGTTTATTGAACAGCACATATTCATGACAAAATAGTTCAGAAGGCTACCAGGAAAAAGCAGTGCAAATATTTGAAATATGGCATTCAGGATGATCATTGCCTTAAAATATGGAAATATTAATATTTTTGCAAATGAATTATTTATGGTTATACTTAGGTCAATACTTCAAAGAGCAGCCTTGGCGTTGTCCTGGAATTAATAGTTTTAGGGAGAAAAAGATGACTGAACTGACCTTGACCCTTCCCATAACCGGTATGAGCTGTGCCAATTGTGCCGCAAATATCACCCGAACCGTCAGTAAACTGGATGGCGTTGCGCAGGCCAATGTGAATTTTGCAGCTGAAAAAGCAACCATATCCTATGATCCGGATAAAATTTGCTCAAAAGACATTATCCATAAAATTCATGATTTAGGATTCAAAGTTCCAGCAAGCCGAAAAGAACTTCCAGTTACCGGGATGAGCTGCGCCAATTGTGCTGCAAACATAGAGCGAACCTTGAACAAAAAAGTAGACGGTGTGGTATCGGCATCAGTGAATTTTGCATCCCAACGACTGCTGGTTGATTATATCCCTTCAATTGTCAGTCTTGACACCATTGTTTCAGAAATCAAAAAAATCGGGTTTGATTTAATCGTGGTTGATGAGGGCCAGGATGAAGAGGATGTGGAAGCAGTTGCCAGGAACGCGGAAATAAAGGATCAGACCCAAAAATTTATTGTGGGGGTTGTTTTTGCCCTGCCGTTGTTTCTTATCAGCATGTCAAGGGATTTCGGTCTCATCGGTTCCTGGAGTCATGCCGCCTGGATGAACTGGTTCTTCTTTTTTCTTGCAACGCCGGTCCAGTTTTACACGGGCATGGATTATTATGTGGGCGCATATAAGACGTTAAGAAATAAAAGCACCAACATGGATGTCCTGATTGCTTTAGGCTCTTCTGTGGCCTATTTCTATTCCCTGGCGATCCTTGTCCTGCCGGGGCTTGGCGGGCATGTTTATTTTGAGACCTCTGCCGTGATTATTACGTTGATCAAATTCGGTAAGCTCCTTGAAGCCAGAACCAAAGGTAAAACAGGAGGTGCCATAAAAAAACTGATCGGGCTTCAGCCCAAAACAGCCTTTATCATTGAAAACGGGGAGCAAAAAGAAATTTCCATTTCCATGGTGCAGCTGGATGATATTATTGTTATTCGGCCTGGAGAGCGGATTCCGGTTGATGGTGTCATTGTTGAAGGTGCTTCATCTATTGATGAATCCATGCTCAGCGGTGAACCCCTTCCCGTTGATAAGAAAAAAGGGGATATGGTGACCGGTGGAACGGTTAATGGTGAGGGACTTTTAAAATTCAAGGCCACCCGTGTGGGCAAAGATACGGCGCTGTCCCAGATCATTCGGCTTGTCCAGGAAGCCCAGGGCAGCAAGGCGCCGATCCAGGCCCTTGCCGATAAAGTGGCGGCCGTATTTGTTCCTGCCGTCATCAGCATCGCATTGATCACCTTTGGGATCTGGTGGTCAATTACCGGGGAGTTTGTGCCCTCCATGATCAGAATGGTTGCTGTCCTCGTTATTGCCTGCCCGTGTGCCTTAGGCCTTGCAACCCCCACCGCCATTATGGCGGGCACGGGAAAAGGGGCTGAAAACGGGATACTTTTTAAAAGAAGTGAAGCCCTTGAAAATGCCGCCAAACTTAAAATAATCGTGCTGGATAAAACCGGGACCATTACCATGGGCAAACCCACTGTGGTTGACTTTCTTCCTGCCACAACATCCGGCCTGTCGCCCGAAGATCTTCTGACCCTTGCCGCCTCCCTGGAAAAAGGATCTGAGCACCCTATCGGCAAAGCCATTGTTGCCTTTGCACAGCAAAAAGGGCTTTTATTGAATGATCCAAAGGATTTCAGGGCTCACAGCGGTTTTGGTGTGGAAGCAAGGCTCAATGATCAGGTGTTCAGGTTTGGCAAACCATTATGGTTTGAACTCGATTCAAGCCTGCCCGATGACATCAAAGCGTTGATCGGTCAGTTGCAGAATAAAGGCAGAACCGTCATGGTGCTGGCAAAGGATAAAGAAGTACTGGGCGTTATATCGGTTTCAGATATATTGAAACCCGAGTCCAAACAGGCCATTAAAGAGCTTCATGACGAACATTTAACGGTTGTCATGCTCACCGGAGATAATCTGCAGACAGCCAGAGCCATTGCCGATGAAGTGAATGTAGATGAAGTTGAAGCAGAGGTGAGGCCTGAAGAAAAATCCGGAAAGGTGAAAGGGTTTCAGCAGAACAATGTCCTGGTGGGGATGGTGGGAGACGGAATCAATGATGCCCCGGCGCTTGCCCAGGCCGACATTGGATTTGCCATTGGTACCGGGACGGATGTGGCCATTGAAACCGGGGATGTGATCCTTTCAAGCGGAAAGCTGACCGGGATTCCCAAAGCCATAAAAATCAGCCGGAAAACCATTGCCACCATAAAGCAGAATCTTTTTCTGGCATTTGTGTACAATATTATTCTGATTCCTGTTGCAGCCGGAATCCTGGCACCTTTTGACATGTTTCCAGATTTTTTAAGACAGCTTCATCCGATCCTGGCAGCCCTGGCCATGGCAGCCAGCAGCATCTCTGTTGTGACCAACAGCCTGCGGCTGTACAATGCCGATATTCGGTAGGGATAGATCAGATTCTGGTTTCAGGCGGGCCGTCTGATTTGATGATTTGAATGTCCATGGCCAGGCCCATGTGAATAATGATATTTTGGCAGGCCAACTGGTCTGAAATATCTGACATAACCATATCACAGGTTTCCAGAGACAGTCGGTTCTTGAATCTTGAAAAAGTTGAACTGCTTGGGGCAGGTTCTCCTACGGGCAGGCCGGCGAATTTTTTAAATGAAATTCTGTCATTGACCAGGCTTTCCAACGCAGCATCAGATGGTATTTGAAACCAGTTTCTGAGCAGCAGACATTTTAACAGCATTAAAGGGGAATACGCCTGTGGTCCTTTTTTCTTTTTCCCAATGGGATAATTTTCAAGCAGCATGGCTTCGATGGAATCCCATTGGATGCTTTGATCAAGGGTTTCCAAATGGTTAAGCGTATTGTTTTTTGTTTTTTTTTGAGACAGTTCCAGGTCTGAAAATGAAAGCATCTGATTGTCGCATTTAAAACTCATGTGTCACCTCGCTTGGATTGACGATACCTATTCATTACATGAATAAAAAAAATGTTCAATCATATCAATAAATTATTTTTAACCTTTCCTGTGGCAGGATTTTATGGCGCCTTTAATCTTTTTAAGATATGATCAATGTCTCAGATAGTGAACAGGTATGTTTTTTCAAGGGATATAAATGAAATTTCCAGACAAACCGGCAGCAGTTCAAGATGTAAAAAAAAAAGAAAAGTCAGCCATTCTTTTGTACCGGGAAAGCCGTCTTGCCCAGAAACGGCTCAATACACTCCTAAATTTCCTGCCAGACCCGGTATTTGTGTTTACCGTTGACAACACGGTTGAATATATCAATCCGGCATTTGAAAGCGTATTTGGATGGACCCTCAAGGAGATAAAAGGTAAGAATATCAAGTTTATTCCAGATCATTTGATTGATCAGGCAAAAAAGGGAATGAAGCAGTTGTTCGAGAACCGGTCGGTTCATGACTTTGAAACCCAGAGATATGCCAAGGACGGCCGAATTCTGGATATATTGATTAATGGTTCCATTTTGTATGATGACCAGAATAACCCGGCTGGACAGATATTGATACTCAGGGACATGACCGTTGAAAAACGAATGGCAAAAAGTAACCGGATCATGTTCACAATTTCAAAAGCATTGCACAGTTATCAGAATCTTGGAGATCTTATCGCCCTTATTAACAA
>JAHJLN010000239.1 GCA_018821715.1 Pseudomonadota bacterium
TCTTAATAAAATGCATTCTCATTTTGCCTGAAATATGCGCAAGCAATACGTGCTTGTTTTCAAGCTCCACTTTGAACATGGCATTGGGTAGTGTTTCAAGTACTTTCCCGTCAACTTTGATGGGCTCTTCTTTTGCCATAGTCTTATTAATCTCCTTAAGTGTTTGACCGTTTAAATCAGGATCTGCCTTTTATTCTTTTAGCCCCGCCTCTTCCTAAAAATCCCTCATAGTTTCCTGTAATCAAATGGGACTCTATCTGAGAGATGGTATCAATGGCCACACCCACAACAATCAGAAGGGCTGTACCGCCAAAATAAAACGGTATATTAAATTTGCTCATCAAAAAGGTTGGCAACACACACACGGCAGATACATAAATTGCACCGCCAAGTGTAATTCGTGTCAACACTTTATCAATATATTCACTTGTTTTTTTACCCGGTCTGATTCCCGGAATGTACCCACCATTCTTTTTCATGTTTTCGGCAACATCTTCAGGGTTAAACTGCACTGCTGTGTAGAAAAAACAAAAGAAAATAATAAAGCCTACATAGAGGAGATAGTACCAGATCGTTCCCGGACTGAACATGGCTGCCACGGTTTTCATAATCGGAAAATTCATGAATTGTGCCAAAGTCGTTGGAAACATGATGATGGAGGATGCAAAAATGGGCGGAATAACACCGGCAGTGTTTATCTTCAAAGGAAGATGAGAGGTTTGCCCCCCATACATTTTACGCCCCACGACCCGTTTGGCATAATGAACCGGTATTCGCCGTTGTGCCTGTTCCATATAGATGATGGCAGCAATAACGGCAACCATGAGAACAATGAGAATAATCATTGCAAAAACGCCCATTTCTCCGGTTGTCATCAACCGGATCGTGTTCCCCATTGCAGACGGCATCCTGGCGACAATACCGGCAAAAATGATCAGGGAAATACCGTTTCCGATACCTCTTTCCGTAATTTGCTCACCCAGCCACATGATAAATGCCGTACCGGCTGTCAGTGTAATAATGGTAATTAGTCTGAATGTCCATCCCGGATATGGTACAATTGCAACACCTGCAGGTGAGGTCATGGATTCAAGCCCAACGCTGATGCCAAATCCCTGGATAATACTCAATACCACGGTTCCATATCTTGTATACTGAGTTTTCTTTTTTCGACCCGCATCACCCTCTTTCTTGAGTTGTTCAAGATGCGGTACAACTACAGTCATCAGTTCTAAAATAATAGAAGCACTGATATAAGGCATGATACCTAAAGCGAAGATGGAAAGTCTTTCCAAAGCACCACCTGAGAACATATTAAACATGGAAAACAAAGTTCCCTCGGCTTGAGCAAAAAAAGAGGCAAGCTCTGAACTGTTAATGCCGGGTGTGGGAACATGTATTCCGACCCGGTACACAAACAGCAGTGCAAGTGTAATAAAAATCTTTCTTTTAAGCTCAGGAAGTTTAAATAAATTCTGGTAACTGTTCTCGATCATTTATGGGTTCCTTACAACACTTCTATTAATGTTATTCTATACTTCCACCGGCAGATTCAATTTTTTCTTTGGCAGTTTTGGAAACAAGAATATTTTTTAAGGAAAATTTCTTGGTCGCTTCACCCTGGCCAAGAATTTTAACGCCGTCAACACGGCCTTTAACAATCCCTGCGCCCCTTAAGGCATCCATATCGATTGTTGCACCATCTTCAAACCGGTCCAGATCAGATACATTTAAAACAGCATTGTTTGTTTTAAATATATTAAAAAATCCTCTTTTGGGAAGCCGTCTGTAAATCGGCATCTGGCCGCCTTCAAATCCAGGTCTGACACTACCACCTGATCTTGCTTTAAGGCCTTTATGACCTTTGGTGGAGGTTTTGCCCATTCCGGATCCCGGACCTCTGCCGATTTTTTTCCTGTTTTTCCTTGACCCTGGTGCCGGTGCTAAATCATGAAGCTGCATATTACACCTCCTCAACTTTTACAAGGTGAGACACTTTTTTAATCTGTCCAAGAATATTGGGTTCAGCATTATGCTCAACAGTATGATGCATTTTCCTGATCCCCAGAGAACGAATAATGCGGCCATGTTTTGCAGGGCGCCCTATTGTGCTTCTAATTTGTGTAATTTTAATTCTATGTGTCATTTTCACAACCTCTTATATATCTTCAGGTCTAAGACCACGGCGTTTTGCCACTTCTTCTTTTGTACAAAGTGATTGAAGTCCTGCCATTGTTGCGCGTACAATATTCTGGGTGTTATGTGTTCCGATACATTTTGTCAGAATATCCGTCACCCCTACTGCTTCAAGGACCGCACGAATACCGCCGCCTGCAATCAAACCGGTACCGGGAGACGCGGGTTTCAACAATACCCGTCCGGCACCCGCTTTACCCACAACCTCAAAAGGAACCGTGCCATTAAGCAAAGAAATTTTAACCATATTTCGTTTGGCTTTTTCAAGGCCTTTTTTAATGGCTTCAGGTACTTCTGTTGCTTTGCCCAGACCATACCCCACACTGCCTTCGCCGTCACCAACAACGACCAATGCACTAAAGCTGAAGTTTCTACCACCTTTCACAACTTTTGCAACACGATTGATTCTGACGACCTTATCAATCAATCCATTATCTTCCATCTGCTGTCTTGCCAAGGGTGTTCCTCCTTAATTAGAAATTCAATCCGGCTTCTCGAGCCCCATCCGAAAGCGATTTAATGCGACCATGATATAAAAATCCGTTCCTGTCCAGGACTACTTTTGTAATTCCCTTATCAAGAGCTCTCTTGCCGATAAGGCTTCCAACTGCTTTTGCAATTTCAGCCTTTTTGCCCTCTACCTTGATGTCTTTAAATTCTTTATCAAGAGTAGATGCAGATACAAGAGTGGTCCCTTCTGTATCATCAACGATCTGGGCATAGATATGTTTTGAACTTCTGAATACACTCAATCTTGGGCGATCCTGATTCCCAAAAATATTCTTTCTGATTCTTTTTTTTCTTTTAAGCCTTGCTACAAGCCTTGGTGATGTATTTCCCATAATCTTTATATTCCCGCCTTTTAATCTTTACCTGCAGTCTTACCAGCTTTTCTGATAATTCTTTCGTCTGAATACATAATGCCTTTACCCTTGTAAGGCTCTGGAGGTCTAAGATCTCTTATGTTAGCTGCTACCTGGCCCAGGATTTCTTTATCAATACCTGACAAAGTAATCTCTGTATTTTTTTCAACACTTGCCTGGATTCCATCAGGAATTTTAAAATCTACCGGATTGGAATATCCAACATTGAGTATAAGATTACTTTCTTTCACTTCTGCCCGATACCCGATACCGGAAAGGATAAGTTTTTTCTCATACCCTGTTGTCACACCGGTTACCATATTGGAAATCAGGGATCTGAACAATCCTTGCAAAGCCACTTTTTTCTTGTCATTCGTGTCGGTTTTCACTTCGACAATATCATCATGTATACTGAGTTCGATAGCCGGGTGCAGTTGACGTTCGAGATTACCTTTGGGTCCTTTTACAAAAATCATATCACCTTTAAGGGCAAATTGGACCTTATCTGGAAGCTGAACCGGCTTTTTTCCTATTCTAGACATATATTACTCCTGTACTACCATACGTTACAAAGAATTTCACCGCCGACGTTCGCTTCTTTAGCCTGTTTGTCCGTCATCAATCCCTTTGATGTTGAGACAATGGATATTCCCAGGCCGTTTAAAACCGGCTTAACTTGTTTTGATTTGCTGTAAACCCTGCATGAGGGCTTACTCACTCTTTCAATTCCAAAAATTGTAGGCTGCCCATCTTTTACATATTTTAAATACACCCGAAGAAGCCCTTGTGTTTCATTTTCAAGGAGTTTAAAATCCTTGATATATCCTTGATCTTTTAGCACCCGCACCATTTCCAACTTGATTTTTGATCCGGGGATATCCACTTTAGCAAACCCAGCTTTACCACCATTTCTAATGATTGTCAGCATGTCTGCAATAGGATCACTACTTGCCATTTGAAATCTCCTTAAAATCTGCCGATATAATTTTTAAACTTGTACGCTTACCAACTTGATTTGGTAACACCGGGAAGCTTGCCCTCTGATGCAAGTTTCCTGAAACAAATTCTACAAATACCAGCTTTTCTGATAAATCCTCTTGGTCTACCGCATAAGGGGCATCTGTTATATGAACGTACTGAAAACTTTGGTTTTCTTTGCGCCTTTACGATTAAAGCTGTTTTAGCCAAGCTTTCCTCCTTAAGATCCTTAGTTTTTGAAAGGCATCCCAAAAAATTTCAGGAGTGCTTTGCCTTCCTCATCCGTTTTAGCTGTCGTTACAACTGTGATATTTAGACCTTTTATACTTTCGGTCTTATCATAGTCAATTTCAGGGAATATAATATGCTCTGTAATACCAAGGCTGTAATTGCCCCTGCCATCAAAAGCTTTTCCGGATATTCCTCGAAAATCCCTAACACGTGGTAAAGCAATATTCACAAGTCTGTCAAAAAAGTCGAACATTTTTTCTCTACGCAACGTAACCTTACACCCGATGGGCAGATCTGCACGAAGCTTGAAATTTGCAATCGGTTTTTTTGCTCTTGTAATTACTGGTTTTTGACCGGCAATTAATGCCAGTTCAGAGGCTGCTGAATCAACGATCTTTGGATTTCTGACCGCTTCTCCAAGTCCCATGTTTAACACAATTTTGGTAAGCTTAGGGATCTCGAATTCATTTTTATAATGAAAGGTTTCCTTTAGCTGGGGAACAACCTCTTTAATGTATTTTTCCTTAAGAGTTAACATGTATTCTCTCCGCCTTTGGTCTTAAGAATCTATCTGCTGATTGCATTTTTTGCAGATTCTGACCCGTTTTCCATCTTCCAACTGTTTCATTCCAATTCTTGTGGGTTTAACACACGAGTTGCACATCACCATAAGATTGGAAATTTGAATCGGCATGGTCTTATCCACGATGCCACCCTGTGGATTTGCCTGGGTTGGTCTTTGATGAACCTTAACCACATTGATATTTTCTACGATGACACGGTTGGTTTTTTTAACGACTTTCAGGACTTTACCAATCTTACCCTTGTCTTTACCGGTCATTACTTTGACCTTGTCATCTTTTTTTACTCTAGTTTTCATAGTTTCCATAAGAATACTTCTCCAATAACCTGATAATTATAGCACATCAGGTGCCAGAGAGACGATTTTCATAAATCTTTTTGCCCTTAACTCTCTTGCCACCGGACCAAAAATACGTGTTCCAACCGGTTCGTTTGATTTTGTTAAAATAACGGCTGAATTATCATCAAATCTGATCATTGAGCCATCAGGTCTGGATATTTCCTTCTTGGTTCGGACAATCACCGCCTGAACAACGTCACCCTTGCTCACTTTTGCATTTGGAATCGCTTCCTTAACAGAGCAGGTAATAATGTCGCCAATACTGGCATATCGTCTTTTGGATCCACCAAGTACCTTGATGCAATACAGTTCCTTTGCACCGGAGTTGTCTGCCACAGTTAATCTAGTTTCGGTCTGAATCATTTCTCAACTCCCTTTATCAAACAGCTTTTTTAACGATTTCAATAATTCTGAACCGTTTCAGCTTGCTCAAAGGTCTTGTCTCGATGATTTTAACGGTATCTCCGATGCTGCATTCATTTTTCTCATCGTGAGCATGGTATTTTTTATACCGTTTCATGAATTTTTTATAAATCTTGTGCTGAACAAATCTTTCAACCTGAACAACAACTGATTTTTCCATTTTATCCGATACGATAAGACCGATCAGCTCTCTTTTATTATTTTGAATATTTTCCATAATAGTATCTTCGCAAATTAGCTAATGTTTACATTCATTTCTTTAGATATTGTGTAAAGCCGCGCAATATCCTTTTTGACATTTGAAAGTGTTGCGGTATTCTCTAACTGCCCAACATCATTTTGAAAGCGAAGATTAAACAGCTCTTTTTTTAAATCAACAAGCTTTTTTTTAATCTGGTCGGCTTCCATCTCTCTAATTTCTGTATTTTTCATCTTTACTTACTCCTTTCCACAAAACGGGTTTTTACGGAAAGTTTAGCAGCAGCGAGTTTCATGGCCTCTTTGGCAGTTTCTCTTGGAATACCTTCCATCTCATAAAGGATTCTACCGGGTTTTACTCTGGCAACCCAGGCATCAGTAGCACCTTTACCTTTACCCATTCTAACTTCTGCCGGTTTTTTGGTAACCGGATGATCCGGAAAAAATCTAATCCAGCTTTTACCTGCTCTTTTTGCATGCCGGGTCAATGCAACCCTGGCAGCCTCAATCTGTCTTGCATTTACATAACCGCATTCAGTTGCCTGGAGACCGAAATCACCAAAGCTTAACGTATTTCCTCTGTCTGGTGATCCCTTTGTTCTGCCACGAAACTGTTTCCGGAATTTTACATTTTTTGGACTAAGCATTTCTAATTTCTCCTAATCGCCTCTATTTGGCCAACGCTTGTTCATCAGGACTTAATACTTCACCTTTAAAGACAAAGGTTTTAATTCCAATGAGCCCGTATGTGGTTTTCGCTTCAATAAAACCGTAGTCAATATCAGCCCTTAAGGTGTGAAGAGGAATACGACCTTCTTTGTACCACTCTGTTCTTGCCATTTCAGCCCCGCCTAAACGTCCTGAACAAATAATCTTAATTCCTTTTGCTCCAAACCGCATGGCAGAGGATACACTTCGTTTCATTGCCCTTCTAAATGCAATCCTTCTTTCAAGCTGAAGTGCAATATTCTCCGCAACCAACTGAGCATCAATTTCAGGACGTCTGACTTCTTTTATATCAATCAGTACCGAAGGGTTGAGCATTTTTTCAAGTTCAAGTTTAAGCGTTGCAATCTCTGCCCCTTTTTTCCCGATAATAATACCGGGCCTTGCTGCATACACTCTGAGTCGAATCTGTTTCGAAAACCGTTCTATTTCAATTTTTGAAATACCAGCGTGATACAGTTTCTTTTTTAAAAATTTTCTGACTTTAAAATCTTCTTCAACAAAAGAGGCATATTCTTTGTCGGCATACCATCTGGAATCCCAAGTCCTGATAATGCCTAATCTTAAACTGGTAGGATGTACTTTCTGGCCCAAGCTTATTTCCTCCTATTTATCCGCTGCTTCAACAATTACTGTTAAATGACTGCTTCGTTTTAAAATTCTGCTCGCTCTTCCCCTGGCTCTCGGTCTGAACCGCTTCATGGTAGGACCGTGATCAACAAAAATATTCTTGACAACCAGTTTGTCTACATCGAGCTCATTGTTATGCTCAGCATTTGCAACAGCTGACTGCAGGGTTTTATAAATGATTCCTGCGGCTTTGAGCGGCATGAACTTTAAAAGTGTCAGCGCCTGTCCGGCGTTTTTGCCTTTAACCTCATCGATGGGCAGCCGAAGCTTCATTGGTGAAATTCTTGTATATTTTGTAGTTGCTTTAACTTCCATATCAATATCCTTTAATCAAACAAAGAGATTACCTCTTGGCTCTTTTATCTCCTGCATGACCCCAAAATGTCCTTGTAGGTGAAAACTCACCAAGCTTATGACCGACCATATTTTCTGAAACAAAAACCGGTATAAATTTTTTACCGTTATGTACAGCAAATGTGATACCAACCATTTCAGGGAATATAGTGGATCTCCGTGACCAGGTTTTGATAACTTTGTTGCGTGTGGACTTAGTTGCTTCCAGAACTTTCTTTGAAAGTTGCGGTGCAATGTATGGTCCTTTTTTTAATGATCTTGGCATAATTTATCACCTATTTATTTTCTCTTGGCTCGTCTTTTAACAATAAACTGATCCGTTCTGGCATTATGTCGGGTTCTCTTGCCTTTTGTCGGTACACCCCAGGGTGTACACGGCTGCCGGCCACCTGAAGATCTTCCTTCACCACCACCCATGGGATGATCAACAGGGTTCATGGCAACACCACGTACAGAGGGTCGTGTTCCCATCCATCTGGTTCGCCCTGCCTTACCAATCTTAACATCACCATGTTTCTCATTGCCCACTCTACCAACCGTTGCTTTACATTTTACGTGAATCATCCTGACCTCACCGGAAGGTAGAAGAACCTGGGCATAACTGCCTTCTTTTGCCATAAGGCGGGCATAGGCGCCGGCACTTCTGACAATCTGACCGCCTTTGTTCTGTTTTAATTCAATATTATGAATTCTTGTGCCCGTTGGAATATTTTCAAGGGGGATGCAGTTACCGGGTTTAATATCAGCTTCCGGTCCGGTTTCAAGAATATCACCCACCTTTACTTCCAACGGCGCCAGAATATATCGTTTTTCACCGTCTGCATAAACCAGCAGGGCAATTCTGGCACTTCTGTTGGGATCATACTCTATGGCAGAAACTTTTGCCGGAATACCATCCTTATCTCTTTTAAAATCAATAATGCGATAAATCTTTTTTGCTCCGCCACCTCTGTGTCGAGCCGTAATCCTTCCGTAATTATTACGACCGGACCGTTTGTTCAACGTTTTTGTCAGACGTCTTTCAGGCTTGGTTTTGGTAATTTCTTCAAAAGAAAGGTATTCCTGAGCACGTCTTCCGGGAGATGTCGGTTTTGTCTTAATTATTGTTGACATATATATACCTCTTTAAACACCTTCAAAAAAATCAATTCGTTGTCCTGGCATCAGTGTGACTATCGCTTTTTTCCAGTCTTTTCTTTTGCCAATGATTCTGCCGCGCTGTTTAACTTTTCCTTTTACCGTTACAGTTCTTACCTGCTTTACTTTGGTATTGAAATTTTTCTCAACAGCATCTTTGATTTCAACCCGGTTGGATCGAGGATCCACTTTAAACGTCACCTGGTTGTTCACTTCTTTTTGAAGGGTTGTTTTTTCAGTAACAACAGGACCTCGAATAATATCATATTGTCTCATTTTAGCTCAATCTCCCTTCTATATTTTTGATGGTGGATTCCACTAAAAGAAGGTTTTTAAATTTTAAAATATCATACACATTGAGACCTTCTGTCCTTATCACTTTAATATCCGGAATGTTTCTGGAAGGTAACATAAGATGTGTATCTTCCGCATCAGAA
>JAHJLN010000240.1 GCA_018821715.1 Pseudomonadota bacterium
ACCATCTTTGGCAGAGGGTAATTTAAAGCTTTCAAAGTCCTTAAGCTCTTCCATCATCTTTTTCAAAGCTTCCTCGTTGCTCATCAGCTCCCCAAGCAGTTTTCTATACCCTTTCCGGTTGTCCACATTGGATACTACTTCCTGCAAAAGCTCTTTGAGCATTAAAAGGCCCTTTATTTTCGGGACATTTTTTGCCACCTGGTCCGGGGAAAAGGATTTCATGCTGTCAAAGGGAATATTGACCTGCAGATCTTCCTCCTGGCCGGGATTGATTTTGTTGGACACGGCATAATTAAGGGTGATACCCATATCCTTCATAATGGCGTCCGTGTTCTTTCCATCCATATTACGCGTTGCTCTTTCTTCCAAGTCAACTTTACGGTCCTTGGAAGAGCCCTGGGAAAAATCACCTGTAACCATGAACCGCATGGGCAGGGTCAAATCTTCCGGCTGACCGTTTACTTCTGTCTTGTACCTCAAGGTCAGCCTTGATTTGGGTATTTCATCCTGAATAGCCATATTGCCTCCTTATTCTAAGTTAATTGCTTTATCCAATTATTTATTATTATCCGTTTAATGTTCAAAAACATGGGCCCGTATTCCAGACAGGCCAAGAAAAAGCTCGTCCTTTGATTTGCGGTTCAGCCCGCCGTTTAAATATTGTAAACAGCACCAATCTTCATCAATTGTATTATTCTCTGCCCGTCGTGGAAAAAGGGGGAATAGGTATATATTATCCACAAAAAATGCTTTTCCAATTTGAGACTGGATGGTGTCATTTATTTTTTTTATGATATCTGCAGGATGGATGCTTTTTTTAGTGCCGCAAAAAATCAGGAGATGAAATTCAAAGGTTGCCGTATTTCCGGTATTCTGAATTTCTACAATAACAGCATCCTTGCAGTCGTCAATTTTCCGGACAACTTCAGTGATGAATTTTTTGGGATAATATATGCCTTTTCTTACAGGAATCGTTAAATTTAAAAATATTTTTTCAAGAAAGGTGTCCATCAGAATACAGGGTGTAGGCAAATAAACCTCTTCATCTTTTCCAAGGGAAGCTGCCACACAAAAATGCCCCAGACCTCCCAGCGCCTCTGTGGTGTCATCAGCCATCATGGTCAGCTGCCATTTTCTGCCGGGCAATGGCAAAACATTTTGAAGGGCCTGCCCCTTGCGTCTTCTTGAAAAAAGAAGGCCACCGCCCATGGCTGAATTCCATACCATGCACCCTGCAGGGATATCTGTAAGTTCAAGTTTTTTGATAAACATATCCCAGACATGCATGTCTGATGAATCAGTGGGGTCTCTGAACCATGAGTCCCAGATTCTTACTTTCCTGACAGGATGTTCCATAAGAATATCGCGCAGTTGTGAACAAATGCCTAAAACCTTTAAAGGATAGATGGTTAATAAATTCGGGTCTTTTGTGATATCTGTCATGGAAATATGAAGACAGGTTGCACCATTCATCAGCACAGCCAGAGCAAATGAAGGCTGGGTCAATCCATCGTTGAAACCGGGTGCGGCAAATATGTCTCCGGGGCAAAGTCCAAGGCCGATAAAACCATCCCTGATTCCTGACAGATAGAGAAGGTCGGAAGCAATCTCCTTTGGTGTAAACAAATCAGTGCACATGGGATCAAATAAGCGCGCGGCAACTTCTCCTGTCGAGTACGTATGGGATCGGTCTTCCACACTGGTTTTTTCCCCATCCCCGTCTTCGTTGATAATTTTATCTTGTACCTCAGACAACAGCGGAAGATAAATGTTTTCCGTGCAGATATGATCCGGTTGAAGGGCTTCAAGTTTTTTTCGGATCAACGCCTTTCCCTGGGGCATTATAAAAGAGAGGATAACCCCGGTTCGAAGGCCTGCCAGAAGAGACAAAAGGTATCCAAGTCCGAAGGGCTTGATAATGCAGAGGGTATCACCGGGTTTGACACCCAGATTTCGCCAGTTGTCAGAAATCTTTTCTGCCTTTTTCCCAAGCGTCTGATAAGAAATTTCCTGCCACAGGGTGTTGGGATCATATATGATAAATGCTGGATTTTCCCGGGAAATATTTCGGGTGATGATGTCATGGAAAAAGTCATACTGCTTGAACGGCCTGCTTTTTCCGGCACTGCTGAACTGCCGGTCATGACTCCTGCTCAAAGACGGCCAAAAGAATGAATCCTCACCAAAACTATTATCAAGCCAGTCGATTTTTTCAGGCGGCTCAAATCGTTCAAGATTCAGACTTTTTTCAATTTCTGCAGGATTTAAGTGTTCGGCCATATTCAATACACCTGTTTTTCTCTTATCTTGGCATGCCCTTTAAGAAAATACTGTTATTCTCAAGGATAAATTTATATTTTTTTTCAAGGGGTTTTTGCATAAAGACCTTCCATTGTTCCGGATTTGTAAACATGCAATAAACAGCTATGGACCTGTTGTCCGGTTTGTCAAATTCTATATCTGTGTTTTCTCCGGGTAAAATCAAATTAGTTGAAATAACCGTTTCATCCGGAGGGTTAAGCATTACAATTCCTGCTACGCTTTGATAGTCTTCAGTGACAAAATTACTTGAGTTTACCGTTCGTACCACAAGATAAACAGGCTGGCCGTTATTTGTCGATTCATCTGCCTTAACAACAAATTTCAGTATGGGCTTTTTTGCGCCGCAGCCAAAAAAAGAAAACATGAAAAGCAGCAGAACAATGCAGAGGCAAATTTTTTTATGGTGAAGCAAGCGGTTTTTTCTAAATATCATTATCATTATCCTGTTTATTATTTTTTTTCAT
The DNA here is from genome assembly GCA_018821715.1 of Pseudomonadota bacterium. Classification (GTDB taxonomy): domain Bacteria; phylum Desulfobacterota; class Desulfobacteria; order Desulfobacterales; family Desulfobacteraceae; genus Desulfobacula. The sequence continues at coordinate 2,787 of JAHJLN010000240.1, forward strand.
CAAATTTATTTTTTTGGAAAACAATCCAGGGATCATTCCTGATGGAAAAGGATATGGCGCGTTTCCACTGGATGTCACCCGGGCTCTGGATATCCCACATCCAGGTTTGAGGTTCAGGAGTTTGGGCCTTGTCCAACAGCCTGTAAAAACTCCAATAGGAATTTGGTACAGTGATATTGGAAAAAATTTTTCCTTTCTTTTCTGGTTCTTCCATAAATTCAACCCCGGCAGATGCGCTCTCCGGTTTCCACCACTCAAGGTTGAATTTGTGCCACGAGGGCTGCTGGTTAAATCCAAACACGGTATTCTTTCCAGACCTAAGATAAGATAGAACGACAAACATCAGTTTTTTTTCTGTCAGAGGCAGGGGGTGCGGCTTGACGTCAAAGGACAGTGGCTGGGGGTCTCCTTTATCATTAAAGAAAATCTTGGAAAGGTGTGAAATATGGTTTACCTCTTTGAACATATTCCGGGGAAATTTTAGCGAAGACATGGCAAAGGGTCGTTCCTGCCAGTTTCCATCCGGGCCTTTTTTACATAAGGGTGCGATGACACGTGAAAATGCTCCCCAGAATTCACCTGAAGAATAGGTCAGATTCTTTAAGGCCTCCGGGGTGACCGGTGATGTTGCCTCCCGATTAAAGGGGAACTGGTCCAGCACCGGGTTAAGAAAGGCGGTTCTCAGGTTTTCCCATTCGGTGTTGATGAGGGCTTCAATTTTTTTCTGGGCCAGAAGATATATCTGATACACAGGCTCAGTAAACGGATAAAGCCATTTTTCAGGAATGCCGACAGTGGTCCCCCATTTTTGAATGATATTCAGATAAGATTCAGGTCCATCCAGAAAGATATCCACACCGATCCTTGCTTCCGGGGATAACAACCCTTTTAAACTGCTCAGACCATTGTCATCTGCAGTTGCGGCAACAGGTTTATCGGAAAGAAGATCATCGAGAATCTGTCTTAAGATGGCCTTGTATTTTTCAAGTTCAGGAAATTCGTCTTTTTGTTTCTGCATCAGTAATGGAATAAATCCCAGGGGCCTGAACTTTGATTTAATCAGATCAAAATATGGATTGTCTCCATATTCAAGGGAAAGGTTCTCATTTAACAGCATGAGGAATTCTTGAAACTGGCTTAAGGGAAGCGTCATTTGGGTGAGGATGTATCTTAATTCACCCACAGAGTCTGCGTCGATTCGAAAGCCGGTATAGTAATTTTCATAGTTTATAATATAGTTATGGGTGTAAGCTTCAACTTCTCGGAACATAAAATTTGAAAAATGGGTTTTCTCGGTCGTACTCACAGGCAGTTTTTCAAGCAGTGCAGGAAGCGCTTTCAAGACAGGCATGACCTGTTTTTCGTACACCTCTTTGGTATACCTTCCATCTATAACAGCTCTTTTGGAAAAATAAAAATTATCATCAGATGAAATGCCCACCACAAGATTTTCATATTCCGAATCGGTTTGGAAAAATGAGAACCCGGGATACCGGGCGTAATAAGACACATAATTTCTCAGCAGCATCACCATGCTGCTCTTTGTGATCAGGTCGTTCAGTTCCCCTGAATTGAAAAAAAATGTGGTTTTGTTTATTTCAAACTCGAAATGTTGAGTTTCCTGATGTTTAACGTCCATCATTATCTGGAGGTTTTCCAACAATTGCTCCAGATTAATATCTTTGACTTCAGGAAAATCGAATCTCAGTTTCCAGAAAAAATCAAGAAATCTCTTAAACGCAGTATGATCTTTTTTAATGGAAGGCGTGTTATCCCGATCAAAAATGATATGGTCCGCCAGTACGGATTGACTGACAATCAGTCCTTGTAATTTATCAAACCAGTTGGTCTGAAGGGAATCGTCAAGTTCATCGACGAGTTCTAATGCATCTTTCTGCAGTTTTAAAAGGGTTTGGGGGTTGATAAATGATTGTTTTTGAAATTTTTCAATATTATTTAAAAACAAAAGCCAGGAACGGTGCTTGTTTGTGTTGCCAAGCGGTTTTTCATCCACAAGGCCCTTGAGGGGTATCACTTTATTCCATGAAGCGTCACTTATTAAGATATACTTTTCAATAATATGCCGAGGGATGTTGCAGGTCGTAACCCAGAAGTCGATATTTTCTGTAATAAAACTGCCCAGTTCGTTGGCATTGGATGCATATATGAGTGCGAGAATAAGCAGGTTTTTCTTGTAGGAATCATTTTGTTCCTTTAGTTGGGTCAACTTGGGCTGTAAAACAGTTTGAATAATTTTTTCCTGCAGGTTTTTTTTTCCTTTTATGACACAGGCATTGATTTCTTTTTGGGCATCAGGGAAAAAATCGATCAGCCAGGTGGCTTTTACGCCTTTTTCAGATTCATTTTTAAAATCATCCAGGAGCGCGGTTACCTGGTCATGGAGTTCGTTGTCGGTCTGATCCGTCTCAATTATTGCGCTGTTTATTCTTTCCAGGCTTGCGAGAATATGATGAGTATGGTTCTGTTTGTAGTGATAGGAAAACAACAGATAAGTGATTCCGGCAATAACCAGGGCAGCGGCGGCAAGTTTATGTTTTTTCAACGGATCATATTTGCGGATTTTTGTTATTGAAATATCGGCTTTAAACGGATTGGAAAAGGGTTTGTCTTCAGTGAGGGTGTCTGCCGTGAAAAATATCCTGTTAATAGTGGGAGACGGTGATAAGGGATCCGGGTCAGTAAAGATATGAATAAATCTGGAAAGCCCTGAAAGCATGGGAGGAGCAGTTTGACAAAAGGACAATATTTTTAAATAATCATTTGAAGTTTCCGAAATCAAGGAGTTTGAAAGATATTGTTCATAGGGTTTGATAAAACCGTCTATGTCATTCAGGTCATATTGATTGTCAATCACCAATTCAAACGGCATGTTGTTTTTTTGCATAAATGCGGAAAATTCGGTAAATCCGGTAACATGATTCATAAAGGTTAAGGCAATTCTCACTTTTACGGGCCGCTTTAAAATTTCAGACAAGACATTGATTTTGCCGCGAATCATTTGAGCCTGTTCTTTGAGAGAATCCGGATCACCATTTATAAGTGTTTCCCCTTTAAGGGTGATAACAATCGTTAAATCTTTTTTCCTCTTAAAACGTTTCCACAGATTTAACAGAGCCTTTCGTGTTGGTGTGGATGTGTCATGAAGCAGAGCCGCAGGAACCTCCTGAACTACAATTCTTGAGCCTAAATAGATCTGCAGCAAAGGGTCCTGGGTATGACTGGGATAGAACTGGTTGGCCTGATTTTTCCAGTCTGTATAATTGTCGATAAGGTTGCTTTTGCCTGTCCCTGCCTCCCCTATGACAATATAAGGCTGATACATTAAAATGGATCTTCTGAATTGGGCAGGAATATTTTTTAAAAAGGTTTTCCATACCTGCAAAAGGCTTTTCGGGTTTAAAAAGTCTTCTTTTTCTTTTGTTGCTTCTTTTTGGGGTTCTGTTGCTTTTTTTTTGCGTTTAATCATTAAATAGATCAGCAAACCTAAAAGAAAGACAGCAATCAAAAAGAGGATCCACGTCCAGCTGTTTGAAGGCATAATGCTTTTTAAATAAGGGCTTGCAAATATTTTTTTTATCACATTCATCCAGGATACAACCTCATTTTTATGGGTTTAGGTCTTTGTTGGAATCATCCTCTGTTTTGATGATGATTTCATCTTCCTTGGCTGTCACAAATACGGTGTGCCCTTCTTTGATCTCTTCTTTTATTATTTTCTCGGCCAGCAGATCCTGGAGGCGGGTCTGAATAACCCGCTTTAACGGTCGTGCGCCGTACAGGGGGTTAAATCCTTCCTTGGCAAAAAGTTCTTTGACTGCATCATCCACCTGGATTTGTATCTTTTTGCCGGCAAGAAGCTTTTTTAATCTGCCCAGTTGAATTTCAACAATGGGCAGCATGACGTCCATGGTTAATTGCTGAAAAACGAGAATATCATCCAGTCTGTTTAAAAATTCAGGGCGGAAGTGGCCCCGGACAGCATCCATGATATTCTCATGCATCAATTCTTTTTCTTCCTCAGTTTCAACAGGCTTGATATTGGCAGATCCCAGGTTGGAGGTCATGAGGATGATGGTATTGGTGAAATTAATCACCTGGCCCTGGCTGTCCGTAAGCCTGCCGTCATCAAAAAGCTGGAGAAAAAGATTGAATACATCAGGATGGGCCTTTTCAACTTCATCAAACAGGATCACAGAATATGGTTTTCTTCTGACCTTATTGGTCAAAAGTCCGCCTTCATCATATCCCACATACCCCGGAGGGGCTCCCACAAGCCTTGCTACGGAATGTTTTTCCATGAACTCACTCATGTCGAAACGAATGAGGGACCGCTCATCATTGAACATGAACTCAGCCAGTGTTTTGGCAAGTTCGGTCTTTCCCACACCCGTGGGACCCAGTATTAAAAATGACGCCTGGGGTCGTTCTGCATCCTGTACGCCGGCCCTTGATCTTCTAACCGCTTTGGCAATGACACCAATTGCTTGATCCTGGCCTTTGACACGTTTTTGCAGATGCGTTTCAAGATGGATCAGGCGATCTTTTTCTTCATCCATCATCTTGGATACGGGTATGCCCGTGAGATTGGACACAGTAACGGCAATATCCTGATCCGTAATGGCTCGTTTGATAAATTTTGAATCAGAGACATCAACATCTGCATATTTTTTCAAGATGTCTTCACACTCAGGAATTACTTTGTACTGGAGTGCTGCAACACCGGCAAAATCTTCTTCCTTAATTTTTACTTCTAAGTCTTTTTTTGCCTCTTCAAGCCGTTTTTGTGCTTCCTGAACAGCAGTTACAGCTGTTTTTTCCTGTTCCCATTTTTGGGTAAGATCATGGCTTTCCCGTTCAAGTTCTTGAAGCAGTGATTTTGTCAGTTCCGACTGTTCGATACTCTTTTTTTCAGTCTCATTTTCAAGGGCACGCAATTCAATTTTATACTGAACGATTTTACGGTCGATATCTTCTATTTCTTTGGGTTTTGATGAAAGTGCTATCCGGACCGTTGCCGATGCCTGGTCTATCAGGTCAATTGCCTTGTCCGGAAGGAAACGATCCGTGATATAGCGATGGGACAGCAGGGCAGCGGATGAGAGTGCTGCATCCTGGATCTGGATGCCGTGATGGATTTCATACTTTTCCTTTATCCCGCGCAATATGGTAAGGGTTTCTTCAATGGTTGGTTCATCCACCATAACCGTTTGAAACCGCCGCATAAGAGCAGTATCTTTTTCAATATATTTTCTATATTCCTCCAGTGTTGTTGAGCCCATGCACCGTATCTCTCCCCTGGACAGGGCGGGCTTTAAAAGATTTGCAGCATCCATTGCACCTTCGGACCCACCGCCGGCACCCACGATCATATGGAGTTCATCAATATACAAAATAATATCCCCGGCATCGGAAATTTCCTGGATCACCCGTTTAAACCGTTCCTCAAACTCACCCCTGAATTTTGCACCGGCCAGCAGCTGTCCCATATCAAGCGCTAAAATAGAGACATGTTCAAGATCTTTTGGAACGTTCCCATTGGCAATTCTCTGGGCCAGGCCTTCAACGATGGCGGTTTTGCCGACGCCGGGTTCCCCGATAATGACAGGGTTGCTTTTGATCCGCCGGCTTAATACCTGTACGATAAGCTGGATATCATTGTCTCTGCCGATAATAGGGTCAAATTTGCCTTCTCTTGCCTGTGCCGTTATATCTTTAGTATAGGTATTCAGGTATTCAAAATCTCCTGAAAGGCCTTTCCCACTCTTAAATCCCTTTTTGGTGTCTTTTAAGACAGCTGCAAATTCTTCCTTACGGGTTCCAGCCGCCTGGAACACCTCGAGAATTGCCTGGTTTTCAAGCATCCCGAGCAGGATATGGGAGATGCTGATGTATTTGTCACCAGAAACATCCACGGCTTCTTCAGCCGTGATGAATATTTTTTCAAGTTCCCTGTTCATCGGCGTTTCCTGGGAATCGGAAAGCGCTTTGGGAAGGGTTAGAAGATGGCTGTTTATTTTGGTTTTAAGGATGTCGATATCTATGTTTGAACTTTGAAACAGATGATCTGCCTGTCCTTGTTTTTGTTCAAGTATGCCAAGAAGCATATGCCAGGGGGTTACATTTTTATGCTCTTTTTTCACCGCCAGACGACAAGCACTTTCAATAGCCCCTTGAGCCACGATTGAGAAATTTTCAATAATCACAATAATCCTCCAGATGTATTTGTGTCGTTAACTTCTTTTTATTGCAGTTAATCTTCTTCATCCTTTGTCTGAATGATAATGGACTCTTCTTCCATTTGTATCATTTCAGTATCTGTGTCAGAAGTTCTTTTAATGGTGAAAACAGGTTTGTCTTCTGTGTAAAGATACTTCATGGATGTTTGGCTTTGGGCAGTTTTACCGAATAATAGGTGATTGCCCTGGGTATCCATGGGAAGTCTTGATCCCTCTCCCCAGTCTAAAAAGCCTTTTATCACAGCCCTGTCCAGATAGAGGTCTAAGAGCACCCTGGCATCTTTAAAAGCAGGAAAATAAAAATGTCCCGTAAAGACCCCGGGAACATAAGGCGCTTTGATTTCAAGGTCCCAAAAGGGGACCAGGACTGTGTAATCTTCCTGGGAGCTCTCCTCATTAGTATAAAACTGGTAGGTTTTTTCATCATCCGCTCCGGATTCACTCACAATTTTCCCCTCAACCTGCAAAGGATAGTTTGGAAGTTTAAACCGCGGCAGATGAATTTCAGGAGTGTCTTCAAGTTCCATTTCAATGACCATATTCATATCATAAGCTGCAAAGTGGGCATCATAGTGAGCACTGAGCTCCTGGTCCTGGGCATGGGCGGACAGCTGAATATGAAACACACGGAAGTTTTTTTTGGATAACAGGTTGTTTTTGCTCCAGTGCTCTTTTTCAAATTTTACCATGGTGCCGATGCCAAAGCGTTTTGTTGGAAAATCATTCAGGACCATTTTAATTTTTTCCAGACGGTTTTCGATTCTTTTGGCTTCCAGGGATTTCCTGTCATCCAGATCTTTTTGAATGGCAGTTCTCATGACAATATCCTGAACAATTCCATCAACCGCCTGGTCGTTTTCTATTTCAATTTCTTTTCCTTCTTCTTTTGAGTGCACATTAAGTATCCGGGTATTATAGCGAAACGTTTCAGAAAAAAAAGTATGAAGACTTGCCACTTCGTTTGGCAGGAATACTTCATCATCAGGCTTGGGGCTAGGCTTTTTGTCGAACCATTTTAATGTCTGATCTTCATAATCATAGTTAAGGACAATGTTGTTCTCCTGGGCATGCCACATGAAAAAATCATAAAAAGACGGGCCGTACAGACGTTTTTCAAGGCCAAGGAATATCATATCCATGGGGGTCTCCTGAATACCGTCATCAACCTCAAACTTTATGTTCTTTGGTTTCTGATCTTTTATTACCTCAGACATCTTTTTATCTGTATACAGCTTGACCGGAAAATGCTGTTTCCATAAGACAGCCGGTATATCCTGAAATGAAATTTCATAATGCCGCTTTAAAACCGGGTCTTTTTTAACGTCATGATAAATAGATTCCCGGACAGATTTTTTTGTAACATATCCTACTATGTCCACAGGAAGATTTTTATCATATTCGGAACGTTTGGCGTCATAATCCCGTGGTGCTGACCCGTGGCGCATTATTCCAATTCTAACCTTGATCAGATCCTGGGTGATAAAAGAGGTAAACAATTCATCCTTTTTATTGTCTGAAAACAACCCGAATTCCGCTTTACCCTCAAACCCGTATGCGTGCAGGTTCAGTTCACACGCTTTGATGTTGCCGCTCTGAATATCAACCCATTTGTTTTCAAAGGAAAGTTGGAGAAATATATGCAATGACGGTTCTGAAAACATGGATAAACCTCTATAATTTAAATATTAACAATTACAATCTTTCCCTTTATAGATCACATCTTGTCTTTGTTGTAAAAACAATCAGGGCATAAACGGTCATCGCCATCTTCTTTGGCTGCAACAGCCAGGATATGCCTGCCACATCCTTTGCAGGGGATGGTCTGGTTGGTTAGAAAAGGGCTTTGATCATCAATTTCAGAAGCCTCATCCGGTGAATCTGCCGCTGTTGCCTCATCTTCCGGAAAGAGTTCTTCTTTCGGCCTGAACGTCATATCCTTATGGCAAGACTCACAAAGTTGCCATATGCCAAGCCTTTTCTCAGTTCCTTTTTTAATTTCAGTGTTGCAAATTCCGCAGACAGTGGATGTTTTCTTGTCTATCGATTCATTTTTTACAAGTCTGTTCTGTTGAAGATTTTCAGCAGGTTCAGGTTTTTTTTCAGACCGATTCATAAGATCTTCAAAGCAATCCATACAGAAAGTCCAGTCAGCAACTTTTTGATACGCATTTCCCGAGATGTTTTTTCCGCAAGTTTTGCAGTTCATAAGCTGAACTCCCCTTTCGGCTCAGTGATTAAAAGCCGTCATCATCATATTCGGTTACATCATCATTCAATGCTCCGTCAAGATCATTCTGATTCGTTCCATCGGATTCATATCCTGGCTGGTGAAATGATTCAGGCGATTTGAAATGGAATCCATTTTCCAGGTCAACAAAGCTTTTCATGTCAACATGGTATAATTTTTCCATTGACTGCCAGACTGCCGTATCATGACACCCATTAAAGGCAAGTAGTTTTTCCGTATTTATTGCAAACTGTCGTGTAAATTTTGAAAAAAGATTTGGAAAATAAATCTGAGGATCAAAATGGTTAATAATCTGGTTAATATCATTTGCAACCAATGCAGCCCCAGTGGTTTTGTTCTCTTTAACAAGTCGTTCAAATACATCCATTTTTTTTAAAAGCAGTTGCAGCGGATAGGATTGCCAACCCTCCTGCATCTGATATGGTTCTTTGAATTGAGTTGAATCTTCCGGTCCGGATTCAGCATCTATCTGGGAAGGTTGATGCTCTTTTTTATTATCCGGCTTGGGTGAATCATCTGCATTGGATTCAACAGTTTCCTGTACTTCAGGTTCCTGATAAACCAGATGGAAAAAACTGTCAAGCCATGTGGTGGTTTTGATCATTCCATCAACAACAGCAGCAGACTGTTCTTCAAGAACATTGCGGATGTCTTGCTGCAGAGCTTGACTGATCTTAAGTGCTTCCCCGATTGCACCTGCAGAGGTGTTTTCTATCCAGGCCTGCCATTTATCCCCTTTTTTTTTATTTTCACTTTCAAGAATTTTATATGCCTGCTTAAAAAACCAGTTGAAACTGTTTTTTGTATGTTTTATCTTGTTTTTTAAAGGGCCTATGGATTCCCAGTTTTCCCGGAAAATCATTCCCATGGCATTAAAAATATCTTTGAATGATTCGGGTCCTGTTTCGTCAAAAAATCCATAGAGAAAATAACAAATAATCCGAATATCATAGATTCCGGCTTCAATTATGCTTTGAGCCTGAGCAGCAGCACTGGAAAAGTCGCCTTCTTGAACCCTGCCTGCAATATCTGAAAATCTGGGATCAAGGGTATCCAATCCAGGATTTTCACTAACTTGAAATTCATTATTCAGTAGTTTCAAATTCATCTATATGCCTCATTAGAAGGTGGCTCGTGAAGTTGATATCTTAATTCACCCATATAACACTAAACTATAAAAAGAAACAGCATAATTAACAAAATTTAATAAACAAACGATTGTTGTCATAAATTAACTTGATTCCTTTGCCGGACTCAGGCTTAGGTTGCCGAAATGCTCAATGAATACTGCTGTAATTTTCAGGATGGGGAAATATGCCCATTGAAAATTCTTATCTGCTTATACCGATCACTGCCCCCGCGAATTTTATCATATCCAAGGTAACTATCCTGATTGAGTTTTACCCATTGCTTCTGGGATTTGATAACAAGTGTAACCTGCAGATCAATTCCAATGGTTCGCAAGACGGGAAAAACAAGCTCTTTCAGCCTTTTTTTTATTTCTTTAGGCCAGGGTTCACCTGTCGGCGTAATTTCTTCATCACAAAAGAGCATTATTTTTCTGCCTGAAACCGCGATGCTGGTTTTATTTCCAAACACGGCATTATCACCCAGAATGGTATAGCCAAGTTTCAGAGACTTCATTGGGACATTCCTTGGAAAGATTGACTTGTCCACACTTACTTCAAGTTCCGGGAAAACCAATCTGAACATCCAGTTAAGGGTAGCACAGGATCTAAGATCAAGCATCTGGAGGTAACTTGATTTGGCCTGTTCAAGATGGAGCAGCCGGTTTAAATTCAGCTCCGGATAGGCATGTTTAAAAAAATTTGTCATCAGGGCATGGTCAAAATATCCGATAAACTCATAAAAGGATGGAACATCCATCATCCCTTTATCAATAGTCTTCTGAAAATAGTTCGGCAACGTACCTTGGGCACTGAGTAGTCCCATATTTAATGTGATGGTAACTGTTTTAACCGGATGGTGTTGAAATCGAATTTTTTTAATGAGGCCGGCCTGGGAGCAGAGGCTGTTATAGCTTTTAAACCGGATCTCTTCTGAAGCATATCCTAGAAAAACCAACAGTCTTAAAAGAGAAATAATATCAAAATCATGCGGTCTTCCGGAAATTTGAGATTCCATTTTCTTTGCAAGGACAGGGTCCTCTATTTTACCGGCAAGGGCAGGTTTCATGGTTTATTGCCTTTCATTTCAAAGGCCTCGATTATATCCTCAATTTGAGCCGATTCCCGATCAATTGCCATATTCATCGCAAAGATGTCTTCATCAATAATGGCCTTGCCGGATGTATTCGCAAATCGCATATCCAGGTGGGCTTTTAATCCATCCATCAGTTCTTCCAGGATTTTGCGGGGCTCCCCTGAAAAACGGGTCACGATCATCGTTCTGATATTGCTGTAAAGTGTTTCATGTTTATCTGGTAAAACTAAGGACCTTGACTCAGGCACTTTTTTTTCATTCTTTTTTGCCGTTGTCCATTTTCCCCGTAACCGCTCCGGGGAAAAGAAATCATCCAGTTTATCTGTCACAGTATATCCCCTATGTTTTATTCAACCATCAATTTTTTCAAGCCCATTACATGAACCGAGTAATTCATAACGCTGCGATTGTGGATGCGAACGGTCCATGGTAAATTTTGTTTTTCAAATATCAGTTCCAGGGTTTCAATAGCATCGGGATGGCCACCCCTGGAAAAAAGAGAGCGGAGCATGGTTTCACTTCTTCCTTTTGATTCAGATCGCTGGGAATGCCCTCCCAGCCAGTTTTCAACCGGGACCGCACTGGGACTCCAGTCGTATGGCGTTGAAATAATTGCGTTGGCACCTTGTTTTAAAACCCTTGCGAATTCCTGCAAATGCAAATAAGGCGACCCTACGCAGTCCAAAAGATTTAAGCTCAGTCCAAATGAAAACAATGAATCAAAAAAAGGAAGATTTAAACCATCGCAAACCCAGAAATCCACATCATTATTATCCTTAAAATCGGTTTCAATTATTTTCTTGTCGTATGCAATGCCTTCGGTTCTTTTAGGGTAAGTAAATCTGCCGGTTTCTATTACATTCGCAGCAGCCTGGAGCATACTAAAATTCAGATCAATACCGATAACTGAAGTGTTGAATTTTTTAGAAAGTTCAAAGCTTGTCCGACCGACAGAGCACCCCAAATCAATAATAGGGCCATTGACCGGTGTTGTTATTTTTTCAAGACTTTCAGATAAAAGACCCAGCACAGACCCAGGGATTACATTGGAAGGTTCAGGCTCACGAACGTCGAGATCGCCGTAATGGTCAAACCCGTAAGTGCTAAGATACTGGCGAATGGAATCGAACATGGAACCGGGTCCCATGCAGTCACCCAGAAGGGATTCCATATTTTCAGAATAATCATTCCTTTTCATCACACAAAAACTTGAATGATTAATGTATTCCCTGATATCGGCTACGATAACAGGTATTCCGTCTATCACCGGGTATTCACAGCAACATTCAGGATTTGTGCAGACAAGGATTCCCTCAATAATCCTTTCTTTTTTTTCTTTTAAAATCGAATTGAGGCCAAGCGGGTATACTCCGCGGTTCTGTTTTTTACATTGCGGGCAGATGGGCTTGAGGGTTTCAAAGTGGACAGGATTGATGGATTATCCTCCTATCATGACCGTAGGGCATCCGGGGGGCAGAATTTTTCCCGTTGGTGAAGGAATAGGTGCCACACAGGAAGCATGGGCGGTTATATCGTTCACTCTTGCAGCAGGCAGACCGCCCACCATTACTTTGGTGGAGCCTTTGACAACAACACCCGGGCCTGCCGGGACACAACCGGGAAGTGCGCACGGTGTGGTCATGCTGCCAACCTGAGCCGCAGGCATGCCCCCGATCAGAACCGTGGGGGCGCCTGAAATAATCGCCAGAGGCAGGGCCGGATGCGGGACAGGTGTCGGGACAGGGGCAGGGGGGTGAATCGGTGCATGACAATGCGGGGCATCTTGTAAAACCATGTCACCGATGCGAGCTGCAAAAGGCATAATTTTACTTCTCCTTAATTCAAATGTATCAGTTTGCTTTTCAGTTTGATTTCTTCATTGGATTGTATGTCAATATCATTGTCCGTGCTGATTTTGAGCGTGCCCTGACTGGTTATTTGAGTATGATCTTTTGCATGAATACTAATTTTTTGCGCCTCCAGAGAAATTTCTTTCATCGCAGACAATGCCAATTTTGCACCTTTAAGCGATATCACCGGTCCGGATTCGGTCAGGCGCACCTCCAGGGATAGGTTTCCATCTGATTCGCTTATTTCAAGCAGCTCTTCATCCTCTTTTGAATAGACGGTAATTTGCCTTCCTGAATCCAGAAAAATTTTTTGAGTACCGGTTTTATTCGCCTTGTTGAAATTAACGCTTATTGTCTTTGGTGTGAGGGTCATTTGTTTTTTTTATCCTTACCGTTATCGATCATAAAACAAGGGAAAGTCTGTTTTCCGTATAAAAATGTAGTAGCATCCACCTGAACTAAAAACAAGGGTTTTCAACGGCAATATTTTACACTATTTTTTCCAGTGCAGCCTCTATGGTTTCAAAGATTTTAAAAATTGAGTAAAATCCGGAAAGCTCAAAAACATTTTTTACAGATCCGTTTAATCCTGAAATCAAAAGATCCTGCTTCTTGGTCTTAAGCTGTTTTGCAGAGAATAAAACAACCCTGAGGCCTGCACTGCTGATAAAGTTTAGGTTTTCGAAATTCAATATGATTGGTTTTTGGGCACTTGCGACATACCCGGAAATGGCTTTTTCCAATTTCGGTGCAGTTGCAGCTTCCATTTTGCCTGTTACAGAAACAATACAAGCCTTGTGTTGTTCTATTATCTTAATTTCCATTTGTCCTCTCACTCATATGCATAGCCCTGATATCACAATGTATAACATATTAAAAAGCCGTATGGTATCTAAAATCCAGAATATTTTATTTGAAATACGAATAGAAAAAGGATACTGATGATAAAAACAGATGTTGATACTATTATTTGTATTCGATCTGTTGTCCACTGAACCAAACTGAAACAAAGCGCTTTTTTGAAGAAAAAACACCACCAAACAGGTTGTTAAAAAAAATGGATAAAAAATCTTTTAAGCCGGAGATAGCGTCAGTTTGCAAGATTCAGCAATTTGTTAAACATTATTTTGAGAAACAAAAAAGCGATATAAATAAAACATCTGATATTGATCTGATTATTGAAGAGATTGTTGTGAATGTTATAAAATATGGATTTAAGGATATCTCAAAAGGAATTATCCAGGTTGAAATAAATACGTTAAAAGACAAAATCATATTGGTAATTTCTGATAATGGTATTCCTTTCAATCCCTTGAAAGCACCATTGCCTGACATTAAGACGTCTTTGGAAGATCGAAAGATAGGTGGGCTGGGAATCTTTCTTGCCCGGCAGAAATCTAGGGAATTTGATTATTTGCGTGAAAACAACCAGAATAAACTGACGATAATGATAGGTCTTTAATTTATTTGCGACAGGCACAGCAATAGAAAGAATTTATATAAGCAAATTTTCATTAAGTCAATTTGCTTATATAAAGTTCAGCAATAAATGTGGCTCAAGTATAAATTCGTTACCAGTCTTCAGGCACACTTTGAAATCGACATTTTCTGGGATCTGACCCAGGTTTTTTTCAGCAGGGTGAAAATTTCGGTCGGCATGCCGAAGGGAAGATCCACAAAGGAAAAATCCTGGTTAATGTCAATATGTCCGATGTATTTGCTGTCAATACCGGCTTCATTTGAAATGGCGCCCACAATATTTCCCGCCCGAACGCCATGACGCCGGCCTACTTCAATACGGTACCGCTCCATGCCCAGTTCCAAAGGAATAATACTTTTTTCTATGGGGGATTGTGTCGTTTCCACTGGTTGGGGCAGTTGTTTTTTAAGGCTTTTTCCAACCAGTGCAGGGCCTTTTTTTACAGAGACAGGCTTTTTAACAGAAACGGTTTTCTTTATCGGCCGTTCTTTTACGGCTGTTTTCAGCAGGGGCTTTATTTCTTTTTCCTGTGCCGGCAAAAAGAAAGGCGTGCTCCCATGGGCCTGTCTTGCAAGGGCTGCTGCAACCTGTGATACCGGGATATTTTTCTCTTTGGCATAGTCCTCAATCAATTCCTGGAAAAGACTGACGTCTTCTGATGCAAGCGTCTGGGTGATGGTCTGTTTAAAGGCCTCCATCCGTTTTTTATTGATCGCCTTGTTGGAGGGCAGGGTGATTTCTTTGATGGGCTGTTTTGTGGTCCTTTCTATCACCTTGAGCATCCAGCGTTCATTCCGGCCGACAAATAAAATGGCCTCTCCTGTGCGACCGGCCCTGCCGGTTCTGCCAATCCTGTGGACATAGGGGTCCACCTTGGCGGGCATGTCATAATTAATGACATGGGAAATCCTGTCCACATCCAGACCCCGGGCAGCCACATCGGTTGCCACCAGAATATCGATATTTCCGTTTTTCAACCGGCTGACAGTCCGTTCCCGGGCATTCTGGGCAATATCTCCATTCAGGGCCTCTGCCTTGAATCCTTTTTCCTCAAGAATTTTTGTCACCTCTAATGTAGCGGTTTTGGTTTTGACAAACACGATTACCCCGTCAAAGGTAATGGCTTCCAGGATTCGGGCCAGGGCCAGGCCTTTTTTGGCACCCGCGACCATCCAGTATTTCTGGTTGATGGTGGCAAGTTCGGTTGAGTCTGGTTTTACAATGACTTCTTCAGGATTTTTCAGATATTTCTGGGCAATCTTACGAATGGGTCCGGGCATGGTGGCTGAAAAAAGAGCGGTCTGTGAATCATCCGGGGTTTTTTCCAATATCCATTCCACATCATCAATAAAGCCCATATGAAGCATTTCATCCGCTTCATCAATGACCACGCAGAAAAGGTCTGCAAAACTGACGGTTTTTCTTCGCATATGGTCCATGAGCCGCCCAGGGGTTCCGACGACTACGTGAACGCCTCGTTTGAGTTGTTTGAGCTGAATCTCATAACTCTGACCCCCATACACAGACAGGACATTGAGTCCTTTCATGCCGGCACCATAGGTTTTAAAGGAAGCCGCCACCTGGATGGCCAGCTCCCGGGTTGGGGTCAGCACCAGTATCTGTGGGCGTTTGTTTTCAAGGTCTATCCGGGACAGTAGGGGCAATGCAAACGCTGCGGTCTTGCCGGTACCGGTTCGGGCCTGACCCAGTATATCCTTTCCCAGGATCATCTGGGGAATGGTCAATGCCTGAATCGGCGTAGGGATGCTATAGCCCACATTCTGTAAGACTGAGAATACAGCAGGGGCAAGGTTCATTTCGTCAAACCCGTTCACGGGTAAATTTTTCTGGTACATAGGGTTCCTTAAAAAAAAAGACCGGGATTACCGGCCAGGGAAATCAAAAGTTCCAAATAATACACGAGTTTATTGGATTATACAAGAGATATCTTTTTAATTGCCAGGTTGCACTATTTTAAAGGTATGAAGTTTTAAGCAATAATGATATATAAACTGGTTTAAAGAAAGTGAGATTAAAAATAATGGAAATGATTCATAAAGAATACAGGGTTGATAAAACCAAAATCGGGTTTATACGGTTTATTTTCGAGGCCCATGAAGGTGTGGCAATCGCTACAACCCTGGACCCGCAAAAGGGTCATATCAGGCTTGCCATTGCTCCGGATCGAGTAGATACGGCCCGGATGATTGTTGAAGATTTGAAAAAGGATTTTATGTTTGATGAAGTATAAGGGCTATGCATACATCTATACCATTGGCTGTCAGATGAATGTATATGATTCTGAAAAACTGGGTGCTATCCTGAAGTCTTACGGGTTTGAAAAAACCGAGGATATGGATATTGCTGACATTATCGTCTGCAATACCTGTTCAATCCGGCATAAGGCAGAAGAAAAGGCTTTCAGTTTCCTGGGCAGGTTTGCCAGGATCAAGAAGAAAAAACCGCATCTGATTACGGTCATGGCAGGATGTGTGGCCCAGCAGGAGGGTGAAAAAGCATTTGAAAGGGTTCCGCATCTTGATATGGTTTTGGGTACCCAGGCATTTTCCCGGTTTGGCCAGCATATTGATGCCCTTAAATCCGGTGGGCAAAAAATAGTGGACACAAACGATGCCCCCATGATTTATGAGGCCCTGCCCGATACCACCTGTTTTAATGAAAATAAAATTTCCAAGTTTGTCACCATTATGCAGGGGTGTGATAATTTTTGCACCTATTGTGTGGTTCCCTACGTTCGTGGCCGGGAAAGAAGCCGTAGGCCTGAAAACATTGTAGAAGAAATAACCCTTTTGGCCCGGTCCGGTGTCAGGGAAGTCACGCTTTTAGGGCAGAATGTGAACTCTTATGGCCTCAAAGAAGGCATGATTCCATTCCCGCAGCTTCTGGCAAAGATCAATGATATAAAGGGTATTCAGCGGATACGATTTGCAACATCCCATCCAAAGGATCTTTCCGAGGACCTGATGCATGCCATCCGTGATCTTGATAAGGTGTGCAACCATCTTCACCTGCCGGTACAGTCCGGGGCCAATACCATCCTTAAAAAGATGAACCGGGGATATACCCGGGAGACCTATATCCATAAGATTTCAGAGTTAAAAAAACTTTGTCCTCAGATTGCGCTTTCAACCGATATCATTGTGGGGTTTCCCTCGGAAAGCAGAACTGATTTTTATGATACAATGAATCTTTTACGTGAAATCGAATTTGATTCCATTTTTGCTTTTGCCTATTCTGACCGGTCATCTGCGCCTGCTGCAAAGTTTTCAAACCAGATTGATGAAAAGGAAAAACTTGACAGACTGAACCAGCTGCTGGAATTACAGGAAACCTATACTATAAAAAAGAACACCGCACTGGTCGGGACGATTTTAGACATCCTTGTTGAGGGGGAAAGCACCAAAAAGCGGGACGGATTTGAACCGGGTTTTAAAAAACAAATGAAGGGAAGAAGCCAGTCCAATAAAATAGTGCATTTCCCATCCGGACATGTCAATATAGGCGATATGATAAAGATCAGAATTGAAAATGCATATCCCCATTCATTATGGGGGCATCCTCTGGGAGTTTAAAGGATTAATGAAAAACAAAGCTGTGAAAATCGGACGGAATAACCCTTGTCCTTGTGGAAGCGGGGAAAAATATAAAAACTGCTGTCGGAATAAAAAAATGGAAATCAACATAAAAGAAGAATACAAAAGAAGATATGATATCCATTTAAAAGAACCTCACCAGATCAAAGGGATTAAGAAATGCGGGGATCTTTTAATGTCAATTCTCAACCAGGTTGAGAAAATGATCAAACCCGGTCTTAAAACTGACGATATCAATACCTTTGTTCACAAACAGACCCTTAAGGCCGGAGCGATTCCTGCACCTTTAAATTACAGGGGGTTTCCAAAAAGTGTCTGTGTTTCTGTGAATGAAGTGATCTGTCACGGCATCCCGGGAGATCGTGTTTTAAAAGACGGGGATATTGTCAATGTTGATATCACTCCCATACTTGACGGGTATTATGCAGATGCCAGCAAAACATTTTTTGTGGGAACCCCCACGGAAAAAGGAAAGAAAATTGTCAGGGTTGCAGCAGAATCTTTGAAAAGAGGAATCCAGACCATTGCCCCGGGTGCAACATTGGGGGATATCGGGTATGCCATTCAAAGCTATGCAGAGTCTGAGGGCTGTTCCGTTGTCCGGGAGTTTGTCGGTCATGGGGTCGGGGTTGATTTTCATGAGCAACCCCAGGTTCTCCATTTCGGAACCAGGGGAAAAGGCGTTTCTCTTGTTCCCGGCATGGTGTTTACCATTGAACCCATGATCAACCTGGGGAAAAAAGAGCTTCATGTGCTTGAAGACCGGTGGACAGCCGTCACCAGTGACGGGTCATTGTCTGCACAGTTTGAGCAGACCCTGCTGGTCACTGAAAACGGATGGGAAAGCCTGACGCCCTATGCGCTTTAAAAACATAGGAATTATCTTTTTTTCATATGCCTATATTGCCTTTGTGGGCTTAAGCTCGGCCATCCTGTTCGTCATTGCCTGCGGGATTCGATTGGCAACCCTTTTTTTTGACAGGCGGATTGTTGTATTAAATCTTTTTTCTTCTTTCTGGGCATCTTTGTATACCTGGTGCATGCCCATATGGTCGGTTAAAATTACGGACCGTGAAAAGATGGACATGAAAAAGAGCTATGTTATTGTATCAAACCATCAGTCCCAGCTTGATATCCTTGTGGCCTATCGCCTGTTTTTCCCCTTCAGGTGGATTTCCAAAGCAGAAGTGTTCCTTCTCCCGTTTATCGGATGGAACATGGTTTTGAACGGATATGTAAAGCTCAAGCGGGGAGATAAGGAAAGTGTTCGTGAGATGATGGATCAGTGTGAAAAACTCTTAGAACAGAATGTTTCCATTATCTTGTTCCCTGAAGGCACGCGGTCCAAGACAGGTATTATAAAGCCCTTTAAACCGGGTGCCTTTGTCCTTGCAAAAAAAATGAAAAAACCAATTCTGCCCCTGGTGATTAACAACACAAAAGATGCCTTGCCGAAACATTCCCTAATCCTTCGGGGCAGGCATCGAATGGAAATAAGGGTGTTAGATGAAATTCCCTATTCAACATTTGAGCATATGGAGATTGATGATATTGCACGGATGGTGCAAAAAACGATTGCATCCCATGTCAAGGAACATATCACCTTAGAGAAGGAAAAACACAAAGGCAATCTGGCAAACTGATTCCAGGGTGTTATAACGGCAAACACTTGTTTATTTTACGCCTGTGATCTCAATGGTTTTTATTCTTTCAATACATTCAAGGGTCAAAGTCTTATCTGTATAATGGGTATAAATTTCACCAATAGACGAAACCCCTCTGATTTTCCCATCCTCAAGGAACCATTGAAGCAGTTCTTTGGATAAAGACAGCCGATCGGAAGACAAGGGTATTTTTTCTTGAGAAAAGGCTTTGGGTTCCGGTATGCTTCCCGTGGTGTCCACCAGGTGTTTCATGAAATTTATTATTCTTGAAAGCCTTAACAGGGTAACGGCTTGAAGCCTTGATGTGGTATCATTAAAGGGAAGGGCGGTGGACCGCATCAGGGCAAAACTTTTCGGCAGGATTTTGTTATCTTGGCAAACCTGATAATCCAGGCTTCCCGGGGCGGGATAATAAATTGAAAGGCCGATAAGGGTTCTTTTTTGAGCCAGGTATAAAAGATCTTCCAAAGAGCTTGCTGCTGTCTGGCCCGGTGCAGCGGCAATAATGTATGAGACGCACTCAAGACCATATTTTTGGGCAAGAACCAACGCTGTTTCAAAGGAGGCCCTGACATCGCGGCGCTTGAATTTTTTCAGCTGCGCTTTTGAGGTTGATCCCAGAGAAAGGTTAAGGGCCTTAAACCCAGCAGTTTTCATCAATGAAACAATTTCTTCATCAACGGCAGGCGGAAAAAGTCCGTTCATGGCCCGAAGCTCAATATTTTTGCCTTCAACCAGGGGGTTTATCTGTGAAAAAAGCCGGACAAACCATTGCTTGTCAAGACATAGATTTTCATCTTCAAAATCAATAAATCCAATGTCATGGTTTCTTGTCTGCATCTTTATCTCTTTGATAACATCTTCCACTTTGCGCTGCCGGAAGGGGGCATGGGATGATGTGGCAGACACGGAACAATAGGAACACTGCATGGGGCATCCCCTGCTTGAAACAACACTGATGGACCCCCTGTTTTTCCTTTGATAAAAATTATGGTTGATCAGTTCAAAGCAGGGCAGGGGAAGACCATCAAAGTCAGGTATCCAGGAGGGGGGTGAGATATGAACGGCGGTCTTCTTTTTAAAGGCGATTCCGGGGATCTGTTCTAAAGCGGACCCATCCCTTAACGCCTCGCAAAGCTGTGCCATGCAGGTTTCACCTTCGCCACGCAGTACATAATCAACTGCCCGGCATTCCAGCACCTTTTCAGGAAAAATCGTGGGGTGATGACCGCCCAGCACGATTTTACATTCAGGATGAAATTTTTTAACGGTTTGGGCGGTTTTTATGGCCTCGCTACAATAGGCGGTAAACAATGAGGAGATGCCGACCACAAACGGTTTTTCCGCCCTGATCTTTGTCCCGATATGTTCATAGCTGTATCCAAAATGTTTGAATTCATGGAACAAGGAGAAAAAAGAGATATCTTTTTTGCCGTAAAAGGGTTCAAGATAGGAAAACGCTTCCGGATAGTCAATCGTCTTTGATTTGTCTGTTGATAGTGCATCAAGGATATCCACATCAAATCCTTTTTGTTTGATACATGCTGCAATGGCGGCAAGTCCGTACGGGATGGTTCTTTTTTTTGTCAGATAAAAGTCTTGTATGGGCGGTTGAACCAGTATGACCTTTAATGGTTTCATAGGTGACAGCTTATCGAACCTTTGGAAATTTTATAATGAATACCAGGGTGGCAAGGGGTATAAAGGCTGAATAAAAAAGAACGGTTTCAAGACCGTAAATATCGGCAAGTTTTCCCACCAAAGGAGAGAAAGCGCCCCCAAGTCCGTAGGCAAATCCCATCATGAGGCTGGAGACCATGGACCGGGATTTTGGGGCCAGTTTCTGGGCCATTACCACCCCAAGGGGAAGGGAGGCAAGAACAGCAAAGCCTGCAATAAAAGATCCGAGGTACACAAAAGACCCTGGAAGATAGAGATATAATAAAAGGGCAGGGGCCATTAATGCATGGGATACAAAAAAGATTTTTTTAAAGTCTGTTTTATCGGCAAGATATCCTGCCAGAAGACCGCTTAAGGTTCCGGCCAGGATGAAAAGAGACACGATAAATCCCACGGAAACAAGGTTGTGGCCTTTGTTTGTCAGATAGATGGGCATAAAGGTCATAAAGGTCTGCCCGGTAACTGCCCGAAGCACCATAACGATCCAGATCAGGAAAATAGATTTGTATACCTTGCCAAGGCTTTCTTTAATGGATCCCACAAATCCCAGATGGGAAAGGTTTTCACTGACAGGAACCGGCAAATATCTGATACAGAAAAAAAAGGCAATCGCCCCCATGATAATGGTATACGGCATTTTTTCAAGGCCGAATCTTGCCACATACCAGGTGATAAAGACAGGTCCCAGGGCAAAGGCAAAGGTTCCTCCGGTGTTGTAAACGGACAGGCAGAACCCGGTGCGGTTCCCTGAATATAAGGGCACCATTCCGGTGGTAGAGGGGTGAAACATGGATGATCCGGCAGACCCCAGGCACAGGGCAAGCAGCAGGAGCCAGAAATTTGGTGCAGCCCCTGAAAAAGGGATAAAGAAAAATGCAAAAAAGAGTCCTGCCAGAACAAAACTTCGGGTCTCATACCGGTCTGCAAGATACCCTGTGACCGGTTGTACAATAAAGGAAAGAAACCTGACGATTCCGGTTAGCAATCCAACCTGGGCAAGGGTCAGGGAAAGCTTGTCAACAAATGCCGGCAGTAAAGGGGTAAAGAAAGAAGAGTAAAAATCACCGGTAAAATGAATCAACGTCAAGACAAAAATAATGCTGTAGTTTACCCTGTGATTGCCGGGTTGGTCCTGGGTCATGGCAATATCAATTTTTTAAACTGTGGATGGGGGCTGGAATTTGGCCGCCATATCTGACAAATGGATCGCAAAGATTTAAATTAGGCACCGCCATAACCCTTGCTTCACCCAGAAGACCGCCGAAATAGACCTTGTCACCGGCTTTCTTGCCCGGAACCGGTATCAGTCTTGTGGCAGTGGTTTTTGAGTTGATCATGCCAATGGCCATTTCGTCTGCAATTATGCCGGCAAGGCATTCGATGGTAATATCCCCGGGGATGGGTACCATATCAAGGCCCACCGAGCAGACAGAGGTCATGGCTTCCAGTTTTTCAATGGAAAGAAACCCCTTGTGGGCAGCATTGGCAATATTCAAGTCTTCGCTGACCGGGATAAAGGCACCACTCAAGCCGCCGACATGACAGCTTGCAAAGGCACCGCCTTTTTTAACGGCATCATTGAGCATGGCAAGGGCTGCGGTGGAGCCTGGAACCCCAATGTTTGTCAGCCCCAGTGCCTGAAAGATTTCACCAATGGAATCCCCCACCGTGGGTGTGGGCGCCAAAGACAGATCCACCACTCCAAAGCTGATATTCAGGTTTTGGGCCACTTCCCTACCGATAAGTTCTCCGACCCGGGTGACCTTGCAGGCGGTTTTCTTGATGATTTCGGCAATATCTCCAAGGGTAAGATTCGGATGGGCTTCAAGGTTTTTTTCTATGGCCCTTTTAACCACACCCGGTCCCGACACCCCGACATTAATGACGGCATCGGCAACCCCGACACCCAGATAGGCGCCTGCCATAAACGGCATATCCTGTGGAATGTTTGAAAACACACACAGCTTTGCACAGGCAATACCGTCTTTATCAGATGTGAGTTCCGCAGCTTTCTTAATGGCGCGGGCCATGGCAAGGACAGCATCCATATTAATACCGGCTCTTGTGGTGGCCACATTCACCGAAGCACAGACCCTTTCAGTCTGGGCAAGGGCGCTTGGCAGGGCATCAATAAGGGCCTGGTCACCGGGGGCAATTCCTTTTTCCACAAGGGCTGAAAAACCGCCGATGAAATCAATATTCACAAGCTTTGCTATTGCATTGAGCTCATGGGCAATGTCCACCATCTGATCCGATGAAAAGCAGGCCCCCACAAGGGCAATGGGGCTTATGGAGATCCGTTTGTTTACAACTTTTATGCCATATTTTTCACCGACAGCATCACACATTGTCACAAGATTTCGGGCATGGGTGATGATTTTTTTTCGGATGTTTTTTTTAAACATTTCAAGGTCGTGGCTGATACAG
This sequence comes from Pseudomonadota bacterium, assembly GCA_018821715.1. Taxonomy (GTDB): domain Bacteria; phylum Desulfobacterota; class Desulfobacteria; order Desulfobacterales; family Desulfobacteraceae; genus Desulfobacula. Next base: position 26,230 of record JAHJLN010000240.1, read on the forward strand.
TCAAAAAGATTTACCCCCAGGGTCACGGCACGGACATCCAGATTTTCGTTTTTTACCATTTCTATGGTGGATATGATTTCATGATCTTCAAACATGCGTTTTTCCTAAATTAAATTTTATTGATGGCATTAAAGATGTTTTTATGCTGGATCCGGATATCCAGGTCCAGTTCTTCTGCTGTTTGCCTTAAAGCTTCAAACAGCTTTGCCGTATCAATGTCCTGTGTAATAAATACCTGGTAGGACATGATATTGGCGTTTGGATCACGGCCGCCTTTAAACACGGCCTTGAGGTTTTCAATATTGACATTGTGCCGGGCAATGATGCTTGAAAATCTTGCCACAAGTCCTTTTTGATCCGGGCCGATGGTGGTGATTAAAAAGGTTTCACCTTTTAACGGCTCTTTACCGATTTTGCCGCCGTCAATCGTATCGACATGAATACTGAGTCCGGATGCGGTTGTTTTTTTTATCAGCGTTTGGGACAGCATTTCAAGATCCTTGTCCGGTGGTGGATCAACAATAAAAAAACCGGCAAACTGGGATTGCAGGATCATCTGATTGACATTCTCAAGATTGCAGCCAAGTTCATATAAAATATTGGAAACCTGGGAAATAATACCCGGTCTGTCCTTACCAAGGACAGTGATTATGACTTTGTTCATTTGTAACCTTTTTACATATGTTGACGTAAGTTTAAAATAGCGTCCTTGTAATTATCCGTGTTAAAGATGGCGGACCCGGCAACAAAGGAGGAGGCGCCGGCCATGGAAACAGCATTGATGGTATCTTTATTGATACCGCCATCCACCTGGATGATGGCATCACAATTTTTTGCCTTGAGCAGAGCAGACAGGGCTTTGATTTTTTCAATGCTGGAGTCAATAAATTTCTGGCCGCCGAATCCGGGATTCACACTCATGATCAGGACAAAGTCAAGTTGATCGATACTCCATTCTATGGTGGATATGGGTGTTGCCGGATTCAGTGCGACACCTGCCTTTACCCCAAAACTTTTAATCAGCTGAAGACTGCGGTGAAGATGGGTGCAGGCTTCTGCATGAACCGAGATGTAATCTGCTCCTGCTCTGGCAAATTCAGGGATGATCAGATCTGGTTTTTCAATCATCAAATGGACATCAAGAATAAGATTGGAGGCTTTCTTGCACGCTTCAACAATAAGGGGGCCATAGGTGATGTTGGGAACAAACTGTCCATCCATGACATCAATGTGTATCCAGTCGGCACCTGCTGTTTCAACTAAGTTTAATTCGTCACCAAGTCTGGTGAAATCGGCTGATAAAATTGAGGGAGCGATGATTCCCATAGTAAATCTCCTGTTGTGGTATCCTCTTTCCAAGGATCAATGATGATGGCTTTTACAAGGACATGGTCAATAAAAAAATTCAGTTTGGCCTTGATTCCTGCAGGCACCATTATGTTTATATCTGTGCCGGGTTTCATATAACCGTTGTAAAGGTCTAATATAGGTCCGAACATGTCGGTTTCAACCCTGACATGACGGTTTAAAAATCCGGGAGGTAAAGCGTGTGTTAAAAGGATAATGCTAGTTAATTTATCCGGGGGCATTTGTCTGTTTTTTTCAGAATTGTTGACAATAAGGGTAATAGGAGTGTTTCCGGTCACACGGCTGCCGGTTTCAGGTGTCTGGGATAAAACAATTCCAAAGTCCCGGGTTAGATCCACATTGGACAGGATGCTGGAAATCCCAAGGTGATGCGCTGCAACCACAAGGGAGGCATTTTCAAGCCTTAATCCTGTAAGATCCGGCATGACAAAACCTTTGGGCATATCTCCCCTGCTGACAAGCAGATCGCAAAAAGATGCTTTTAAGGCAGTGGAATATGGTTCCGGGTATTGTGAAATCACACTGTCTTTTTCTGTCTGGGCTGAATAGGTAACAACAATGCGCCCTTTTTGAAATTCGTTTTTTTCAAGAAGAATAAGGGCCTGTTTAAGGGGGATTTGTCTTAAATCCGGAAGTATATTTTCTTTTTTTCCTTTTGAAATATAGATGACGACATCTCGGCCTTTTTTTATAGTGGCCCCTGGCTGGGGGTCCTGGGAAAGAACAGCATATTTGGGGATGGCATCATCATACCGGGTGCCGTATAGTTTTGCATTCAATCCCATGTTGGTAAGGGTTTCCAATACATAAAGGATGTTTTTCCCGGTCAGTTCCGGCAGAACAATTTCATCGGCACTCTGCGTAAAAACACGGATGGCGTAGTAGGCAATACCGCCTGCCACCATAAATGCCGCCAGGAAAATCATTATATATTTTAAGACAGATTTCACTTAGGGCTTTGATTTCCTCTTTAAACGAGCTGCAAAAAAGCCATCCATATTGTTTGCATTTGGATATGTTTTTAAAAAACCGTCACAGGTCATTAATACAGAATAAGTATCAGATTGAAAATCTTTATCAATTGAAAAATCTTTTCTTTTTTCTAAAAAGGGTTGAATTACATCTTCATTTTCTTCTTTTTCACAGGAACACACGGCATAGACAAGGAGTCCGCCGGGTTTAACCAGGTTTGCTGCGGCAGTGAGCATTTTTTTTTGTTTTCCTGCAAGTCGTGTGATATCATTTTTTGAGCGTTTCCATTTTGTATCAGGATTCCGCCGAAGTACGCCAAGCCCTGTGCAGGGTGCATCCAGCAGGACACGGTCAAAATAAAAATCAAACGCTTTGATGGACGTTTTTAACAGGTCCAACGGCTTTGTCTGGATAATATCAATACCCAGCCTTTTTGAATCTGATTGAAGACAGTCCAGTTTTTTAGATTCAATATCAACGGCAACCACTACCCCTTTGTTTTCCATCAGCTGGGCAATATGACCGGTTTTCCCCCCAAATCCGGCACAGGCATCCAGAATTTTTTCTCCTGGCCTGGGGGCCAGAAACTGGGTGACCATCTGTGCGGCTTCATCCTGGATCTGGAAAAAGCCGTTATTAAATGATTCAAATTCATGGATAGGGATACTGGGACTGGTAAAACGGATTCCTTGAGTGGCAAATTCCGTTAGCTGAACGGTTTTGACAATCAGTGAGAGTTTTTGCGCAAGGGATTGCCGGTCAATTTTCAGGGTATTGGTTCGAAGGGTGATTTTAGGAATGGTATTAATTTGCTGGCAAAGCAATGCTGTTTTTTCAAATCCAAAGACATGGACCCATTTTTTTGATAACCATAAAGGAAGAGAATATCGGATAGAAATGAATTTTGAGGCATCTTTTTTTTTATCGGGTAAAGAAACGGTTGAAAAATTATCTGCCGCATTTCTTAATACCGCATTAATAAACCCGGCGGTTTTTTTGTCCAATAGTTTTTTTGCAATATCAACACTTGAGTTCACCACAGCAAAGGCAGGGATTCTGTCCATATACAGCAGTTGAAAAAGGGCGATTCTCAATACGTATAACGGTTTGATATCGATTTTTTCCGGCACTATGTTGGAAAAGGCACGAAGGGTCCAGTCAATGGCTCCTCTTTGGCGAAGCACGCCGAATATCAAAGCATTACAAAGATTTCTATCCTGCTTGGAAAGAAGGGATATGGCATCTGAATAACTTTCCAGGCTTTTATCAAGGGTATGGGATGAATTGTGCCAGAAAAGTAAAACATTTAAGGCTATGTGTCTGGGGTCCTTAATCATCTAAACATCAAATTTTTCAGGCGGTTCAATTTTATGGCCGCATAAAAATTGCATGGCGTTTAATCGTTTTCCTGATGCGCCCATCAATTCAAGGATGGTAAGGCTGCCGTTCCCTGTGGCAACCTGGATGCCGTCTTTATCGCAATGGAAAATAACACCTGGCGCATGATCGCAACGGTCATCCCCGGGTCTTGCGGTAAAAATTTTAATGGGCCTGCTGCCAAGACGGGTTAAGGCTCCCGGCCAGGGGGTCATGGCATTAATATGGGCCAGGATCTGCCTGTTTGATAGATTCCAGTTGATCATACCGTCGCTTTTTTTCAGCAGTTTTACATAGGTGGCCTTTGAGTGATCCTGGGGCACGGGGGTAAGACGGTTTTCAAGAAGGGTGTCAAGAGTTTGAACAATAAGATCCGCGCCCAATGCCCCCAGCCGGTCATTGAGATCCTGGGCCGTATCGGTATCAGATATGGGGGTTGTACAGGTTAAAAGAATGTCTCCTGCATCCATATCCTTTGCCATGACCATGGTGGTGATCCCTGTGATTTTGTCCCTATTCAGGATGGCTGCCTGGATGGGGGATGCCCCTCTGTATTTGGGTAAAAGGGAAGCATGGATATTAACAGGGAAGACCTTTGGAATATCTAAAATTTCTTGGGAAAGAATCTGTCCAAAGGCGGCCACAACAAAAAAATCAGGTGCAAGGGATGAAAGCCTTTCTTTTGCCTCTGGTGTATTGATCTTTTCCGGTTGAAAAACATCAAGGCCAAGGGTTAAGGCAGCTGTCTTTACAGGTGAGGGCGCAAGCTTTTTTCCTCTGCCCTTGGGCCGGTCCGGTTGCGTGACAACCAGGCTTACATGATACTGCTTTTGAGCTGCAAGCCGTTGTAACGCAGGAACACTGAAATCCGGCGTGCCCATGTATATGATAGTGGCCTTTTTTTTCACTGGGCCTTCATCAGTTTAGCAACTTTTTTTTTATAGATAGATCTTTTTAACAGGCTGATCCTGTCGATAAACAAAATTCCGTCAAGGTGATCGATTTCATGCTGCATGATCACGGCAAGAATCCCATGGGCTTCAAATTCAAGCGCTTTGCCGCCAATATCAAGCGCCTTGACAACAACAGTCTCATATCGATTCACATCCGCACTGTAATCCACTACACTTAAACAGGCTTCCTGATCTGAAACAATGCTGCCTGAAGAATGAATGATCTCAGGGTTGATCAAGGCGGTGAAGTCTTTTGATGAACCATCATCCTCCGGGTTTGCAGCATTTGAATCATAAACGATAATTCGTTTGTTTACACCGACCTGGGGAGCTGCAAGCCCGACCCCCGGTGCCTCAAACATGGTTTCTCCCATGTCCTCAACCAGTTTTTTTATTTCATCAGTTATGCCGTCCACCTTGACAGATGGTTGCAATAAAGATTTTTCAGGATATGTTAAAATCTTAAGAATGGCCATTTTTTTCTAAGATGTCCTTTGAAATTTCAATATCGGTTTTAATTTGTTCGGAAAGCTCATGAATATTGGAAAATTTTTTTTCATCCCTCAGCCGTTTAATCATATTGACCCGGATTCGCGTATCATAAATATCATGGTTAAAGTCCAGGATATGCACTTCAATGGTAAACATCTGGTCACCAAAGGTAGGTGAAAATCCAATATTTGCCACCCCTTTAAAGTTCCCCTTACTTGTTTCTACAGTAACGGCATAAACCCCTAATTTGGGACATAATTCATCATGAAGTTTTATATTGGCCGTGGGAAACCCTAACTGGCTGCCGCCACGCTTACGGCCTTTGATGACTTTCCCCCTTATCTGGTAGTGACGGCCAAGATATTTCATGGCCTGATCAACCTTTCCATCCATAACAATTTCACGTATTCTTGTGCTGCTGATTCTTTCAAGGTTTGAATCCGTATCATTGGTCCAGGCAGAAACAATGGTTTGAAAACCAAGTTTTTTGCCTTCTGCTTTTAAAAGATCAATGTTCCCCAGTCTGTCTTTTCCAAACGAGTAATCCGCACCAATAATGATCGCTTTCATCCCGATTTTATTCACAAGAAGTGTTTCAATAAAATCATGAGCCGTAATGGCGGCAAACTCCATGTTAAACGGAATACACAACAAAATGTCGATACCGCATTTTTTAATGAGTTCAAGCTTCTGGTCACGCCGTGTAATCAAAGGCGGGCCTGAAATCCCCAGTGCTTTTAAAGGGTGGGGATCAAATGTCATGGCGACTGAGGTGCCGTTGAGTTGTTTGGCTTTTTCAATGACCTGCTGAAAAAGACTTTGATGTCCTTTATGAACACCGTCAAAATTGCCAATGGTGATGACGGCATTTTTAAACGGGCTGCTGATTTGATCTAAATTTTCAATTAATTCCATGGGTACCTTTTAAATTTGGAACAATAATCTTGACAAAACTCATAAACACATATATATAGCCTAACTGTCATTTTTAAGCAATCTTTAATTGTATGGAAACGTGCAGTTGAAGAGGGCCTGATGCCGAAGTGGCGGAATTGGTAGACGCACCAGTTTCAGGGACTGGCGAGCGTATGCTTGTGGGAGTTCGAATCTCCCCTTCGGCACCAAATGGCATCCCTAAAGGGGTAAGCCGAAGTGGTGGAATTGGTAGACACGCTAGACTTAGGATCTAGTGCCGCGAGGTGTGAAGGTTCAAGTCCTTTCTTCGGTACCATATACAGATAAAGGCTTTACAGAGATTTATGACTCTTCTTTGTAAAGCCTTTTTTCTTTTGGGTGACATATAGGTGACATCCGAGCATTCTTACTACTCACAAATTTGTATCCATAAAAAGATTATACACGTTTTTATGAATCCTAAAATTTAGTCCCGATCTAAAAGGGCCTTTTGACCCATACCAGGACTTCAATTGCTGAAGCATCCTTTTCCATTAAGCTGCCAAAATAAACAAAATACAGCTTCATATTTGAATATAATTGGCAGGATCTGAGATTCAATTTGATATAAAAAACACTGTGGGATAATGGGTTTGATTAAACTTGTCAGAAAATAAAGATTAACGTTTAATGGTCCGCTGCATCAACCAGGATTATGCCGGATTCATGTGCTATGTTCAGTGCCTTTTATTTAATGAATAACCTCATTGTCTCTGGTGAAGATACAAAACCTGCTTTTTCATAAATTGGCTTTCCAGCATCACTCGCATTGAGAAGCATGCGACTAATCCCGTTCTCTTGACAATATTGGATTGCTCTATCAACTATCTTCTGGGCGCATTTTTTCTGACGATGGGTCTTTTTTGTATACATGCTATGCAGGTACGCAATGTTATGACCTAAATCGGATGGGACAGGAACAAAACTTACGATTGTAATAGCACCACTGGCAAGGATCTCATCATCATTTTCGATAACCCACGCCTTACAAACTCCTTCTGGAATTTGCTTGGAAATTTTATCAATATATGCAAATTCGAGCTCTTGAGCTCTATTAATTTCAATTCTCAGGCCTTTTTGTTCCCAGATTTCTTGAAACATTTTTTTATGGTGTTTTGCCAAGATTTGCACATCATCAAGTGTTGCATCTCGAACATTCATTTCAATTCTTCCTGCTTAAAGTTGTATATCGTGTTTCCACTTAACGTTGGTATACAGGTCAGTGTATCATGCAATTTTGAATGATATCCGACCGAACAAATTCAAATTCAACTTCAGATCTGAAAATCCATATCAACATCGCTGAACCCTGTAAAGTCATTTCAAAAATTATATTTTGGTGAAAATATAATTGATTCAGAAAAGATCCGTCAGAATGTTCTATATTGAAGATTAGAGATAATTTTTGTTCCGTACCCGGGAAAACACTTTTTCCAGGCCCTGCTGAAATGTGATAAATATATTATAAAAAACATTGTGGGGAAGTAACTAAAATAAAACTTATAAAAAATATAGTTTGATGGTCCGATTCAAAAGCCTGATTATGATTTTTATTATCAAAAAGCACAGATAATTTTGCTAATATCTCTTCCGTTTAAGAATTCACAATTTTAAGAGTAATTGGAAAACTTTCATCTTGCTTTTCTGAATCCGCCTGACAATTTGTCAATAGTTTCCCTGCATGATGCAAGGCAATGTATAAGCATTTACTGTTGAAGTAATGAATTTTCTATCGCCAAAATATTCTTTATTTAACCAGATTAATTTCAAGTATGAAGGTCCCCAGCAGTGTTCGCATTGCTTGAATATGGCTAATAAATCTGCAAAACTTTCTTTGGCATTAAGTCTTAACTTCATCTCAATGACATCGTATTCGATTTGAATATTACCTCTATCTTGGCATCTAATAAGACTTCCACAAAGCTGATGAGATTCTTCTGGAAGGCTATCATACCACCAGTTTATGATTTTATATAGAAATAAAGTGTTCCTTGGTTCCCGAATTGGTGATGGTCTATTCAACACGAGGCTTTTTTGATGGCGCCTTTCCGCTGATTTGGCATCCTGTCCAATGCGTGAGCCCTATGTATCGGAATTGACGGCAGTTCGGATAAGCCTCATGAACTGCCTCACCTGACATCAGTGATGGATGATTTTTACCCTTTTCAATATACCAGATATAAGTTTTCAGCTTACCGTCAGGCGCATGACCGGTTGTAACTAATTTAAAGCGGGAACCTTCGTCAGTGAACCGGCCCGGAGAAATGGAACTCAGATTCCAGTCCGTCCAAAGAATCTGGTTCCCCTCCCGCCAGATCACAATATTTACTGTATGCATCAAGGTAACCGGATCGGAGCATTGGTAAGCACCGAGCCAATCGCCGATAAAAACATCTGCTGCCGGAGGAGCTGTGGTCTGATTATCGGGTGGAAGGATATCCTCTTGTGATCCGAAACGCACGAATTCACCTGCAAATTTATTGCCGCTGCGATACACGCATGCACAATCCGCCCCTTGTGCCGGACAATTTGCCCCTTTTCGAACCGTAAACTGGGCAACATAGGGACGATTCGGAACAGAATAGGTAAATTCCACACGAGCGTTTCCCAGGCCGTCAGTATCCAGCAAACCAAAATCCCAACCGCCCATCAGGGTAGCTGTTCTTCCCTCTCGGCTTAATGTGGATTTTCCTCCACCAAACCCTTTACCGCCAAATTGTGTAATATTGGGAAGCTTCTCCCCTTCAGGTTCAAAAAAATGGATTCCGGCTGTAAAAGAATGATCAGGTCTGGCCCCGTTTAGCTCAAACACAAATCTCACAATTATTTTACCCTTGCTGGAAGGCGTAGTACTCCAAAGAACCCGACCCGTACTTAAAGGAAATGAAGAATCATCCCAGCCTGGTGTCAAGGTCGCATCACCCGTTAACCCGTATGCGTTTACCATTAGGATTGAACCCATCGCTATAATCAAACTGCTTGTCAAAATCCATTGTTTCATGTCAGTTCCCTCATCGCCAATATTATCAGTTCATGTGTGTTTTAACAGTTCTCAGACATTTCTTTTGTTCAAAAAAAACACGATTAAGTTCCCATAGTAATCTCAAAGAAGGCTTGGATTTCATCTTTTTTTTTCCGGATCTGATCAACAATCAATTCTAGTTTGCCTTGACTAAGCCCTAATACGGACAGGGAATTTTCAGGTATGGTTGGGCTCAAGCTTCCCCGAAGCCCTACACCGGCCTTTTGTGTTATATAGTCTGCCAGGGCAATAATGTAAGAATGGTGTTTGAATTCAATGGGTGCTGAATAAGGATTATGATGAAAACGACAGGGTAAAACGATGGAATTTGGAAAATTCCATCGTTTCATTAAAAGAGCCGAAAGTATAGCATGATCCAATTTGAATATTGCATTTTCAGCGTATTGTAATGTTTTTTTTTTCTCTTCAGCAAATGTTTGGACGGCTTTGTACTCTTCCTTAAAATATACTGAAAAAATAATCTTTCCAATATCATGAAGCAGTGCTGGAATAAAAATTTTATTGGCGATTCCAGGATTTGTTCTGTTGGCAAGTTCTTTTGATGAAGTTGCCACACCAATGCTGTGTATCCATAAGGCACTCATATTTAAACTCATTCCAGATGCATCCTTGAAGGAAGATAAAAGCTCCATACCAAGTGCAATGCCAATAATTTCATCAAATCCTATAACAGTAATGGCTCTTTTTATACTTTCAACTTTTGTTTTTTGTGAATAATATATGGAATTGGATAGCTTTATTAATTTGCTTGTCATGGCTTGGTCATAGGAGATAACTTCTCCAAGTTCATCGATTGTCGATGCTTTATCTGAAGCAACACTGATAATTTTATTAATGACAACCGGAAGTGTTGGCAAATCACTGTTCTTTTTTTGAACTATTTTTAAAACTTCTGCTTTGATAATCATTTCTTTTTTCCCATGTAGGCAATTATATTCCGATAATGTTTTAAAAAGTAGTCAAGATAATTTCACATAAGTCTACCATAAGCAGGTTTTTTTTTACAACCGGTAATTATAGCTGTTGTTTGAAGTGACAATCCTTTTCAGGACATTTTAAAAACTTTCCTTCCCTTTTGGTCTCTTTTTCAACAAGATAGGGAGAACTGCAATCAGGACAAGCTTTATTCTGGGGTTTATCCCATGAGGCAAATGTGCAATCCGGGTAGTTTGAGCAGCCAAAAAATATTTTCCCTCTTTTTGATTTTTTTTCTAAAATGGTTCCGGAACAATTTGTTTGAATGCACTTTACGCCAGTGTCTTTACCACTTTGTTCACCATTGACAGATTCGGTATGCTTACACTCAGGATATCCGGTGCAGGCGAGAAAAGGGCCGAAACGGCCTTCTTTTTGAACCATGGGTTTTCCACACAAGCTGCAGTCTTTAACTTTGGTGTTGTCTATAATTTTTTCAACAATTGAAATATGGCCTTTTTCATCTCGAAGATAATTGCTGGTAAATGAACAGTCAGGGTATCCGGTACAGGCGAGGAAATGACCGTTTCTGCCGATTTTTATATTCAATTGCTTCCCACAGGACGGACAGTTCAGATCTGTATCAACCCCGACGCCTTTTACACTGACCATCTGTTCACCTGCTGCATCCAGGTATTTTTTGAAAGATGCATAAAAATCAGTTAAAAGCTGGACTTCTTGTAAATTACCGCTTTCAACATTGTCAAGGTTGGTTTCCATCTGGGCAGTAAAAGAGATATTTAAAACAGTTGGAAAACAAGTGACCAAAAGATCATTTACAATAAATCCGAGTTCACTGGGAATAAAAAATCGATTGATAAGGTCAACATAGCCTTTATCCCTGATGACGGATAAAATGGAGGCATAGGTACTGGGTCGGCCGATACCGTTTTTTTCAAGCTCTTTGACCAATGATGCCTCGGAAAACCGTGGCGGCGGCTTTGTGAAATGTTGTTTGGGAAGAATCTTTATTGTTTTTAAAGCTGCCCCGACTATTGCATCGGGCAGTGCCTGTATTTCTTTTTCAGCTGACTCCTGATCTTGGGAATAAAGGCTCATGAAACCAGGAAACCTCACGGTTGAACCGCTGACAGAAAACAGATACTTATCTGTGGCCTGAATCAAAATTGTTTTTTGATCAATAATGGCCTGAGCCATTTGTGATGCAACAAATCGTTTCCATATCAGATCATAGAGTTGAAACTGATCCGGCGTTAAAAAATTTTTAAGCGCTTGGGGTGTATGGGATATTGATGTGGGTCGTATGGCTTCATGGGCATCCTGGACTTTGTTTTTGTTTTTAAAGAATCGGGGTTTTTTTAATGCAAAGTCGTTTCCAAAGGTCTCACTAATAAATTTTTGTGCTTCTTGGGCCGCATCCGGTGCAATTCTGGTAGAATCCGTACGCATATAGGTGATCAGACCTTCAGGCCCCCCTGTTCCGATCTCAATACCTTCATACAGCTGTTGTGCAACAATCATTGTTTTTCGAGCGGAAAATCTTAAACGATTGATGGCATCCTGTTGCAGCTTGCTGGTAATAAAAGGGGGGGCGGGCGTTCGTTTGATTGTTTTGGTCTTTATCTCATGGATGACAAATTGTGCTGTTTCAAGATCCTCTAAAATAGCGGATGCTTGCTCCTGGTTTTCAATTTTTGCTTTTTTGTTGTTGATTTTAATAAGGCCGGCATTAAATTCAGGGGGATACTGGGCAAGAAGATCGGCCGTGATGGTCCAGAATTCTTCCGGAACAAATTTTCTGATTTCTCTTTCCCTGTCACAGATAATTTTAACCGCAACGGATTGAACTCTTCCGGCACTTAATCCTCTTTGGACTTTTTGCCATAATAAAGGAGAAATCTGATACCCCACAATCCGGTCAAGTTTTCTTCTTGCCTGCTGCGCATCATATTTGTCAACATCAGGTTCCTTTGTATGCTGCAATGCCTCCTGAATGCCTTTTTTTGTTAATTCATGAATCAGAACACGATGAAAAATCCGGTCTTTTTTCTTTAAAATATCCATAATATGGAATGCAATGGCTTCCCCCTCGCGGTCAGGGTCAGGGGCAAGATAAATTTCATTGGTATCCTTGGCCAGGTTTTTTAAATTGGCAATAACTTTGGCTTTGTCTTTTATATTGACATATTTGGCTGCAAAATTTTTTTCAATATCTATTCCAAGGGTTTTAACGGGAAGATCCCTGATATGGCCAGCACTTGCACCAACATTAAACTCTTTTCCCACATATTTTTTTAATGTTTTTATTTTTGTTGGAGATTCGACGATGATAAGGGGTTTTGTCAATGGTGTTCCTCCGAGATAGAATAATAATTACCCTGATGGCGATTTGCTTTGCCTTCCAATTCCAAATCAAGCAATTGAGATGTGACCTTGGAACACTCCATCCCGCTTTTTTCAATGAGTACATCAATATGCACAGGATAGGGTTCTAAAAAATTTATAATTTCATGTTCATTTGGTTTACAGCTTTTATCATGGGGTGTTTTTTGATTTTGTAAACATACCTGAGGATAATTTTCTTTTTTTTCATGAATAAAATGATGGAGCTCATCAATAATATCCATTTCATTTTCCACAAGCTTTGCCCCTTGCTTTAGCAGAGAATGCGTGCCCTCACTTTTTTTCGATTTTATGCTTCCGGGAACCGCAAACACCTCCCGGTTATATTCAGTGGCCAGCCGGGCAGTGATTAGAGAACCGCTTCTCTTTGCAGCTTCAACAATAACGCTGCCACAGGACAGGCCTGCAATGATTCGATTTCGAATGGGAAAATTTTTTGGAAATGGATCCGTATTTATTTTAAATTCCGAAAAAACAGTACCGTTTTCTGCAATAGCCTGAAAAAGAGGGTTGTTTTCCCGGGGATATATTTTATTTAATCCTGAACCCATCACAGCAATGGTCTTTCCTTTTGCATTCAAGGCACCTTTATGTGCCATGGCATCAATTCCTCTTGCCAGGCCGCTGACAATCTGAAATCCTTTTTTGGCAAGGCGATAGGAAAGATTTTCAGACGTACTTAACCCATAAGATGTCGCATTTCTTGATCCAATAATAGAAATACACGGAGCGCTGTTATCTATCTTTCCAAGATATGTCAGATACGGCGGCGGATCTGAAATCTGTTTTAGCAAAACAGGATAAAAAGCATCGGTCAACGTAACAATTTGAATGTTTTTTTTAAAAATAAACTCCAGTTCTTTTTTTGCGCTATCTTGAAATATTTGATGGTGTGTAATGCCGTTAATAATTTTTGAAGATATTTTTTCAACCTGTCTGAGCTGACTTTCAGAGGCCTTTAAAACCGTTTCAGGCGATTGAAAATGATCGATTAATTTTTTATACATTGTATTACCCAGAAACGGGATTTCCCGCAGCGTAAACCAGGGTAGATATTTTTCAAAAGAATCGGGCATTCTTAAAATGGGATTTATTCAAAACTCCTTAGTTTTTCTTGAGCTTTTTCAGCAGCCGGTGAAAAAGGGTATTTTTTGAGCACTTTTTTTAAATAGTGATGAGCCCTGTTGGTATCATTTACGGATAAATATGAATATCCCAGTTTTAAAATTGCATCTGGAACTTTTTCTGATGCAGGGTATTTGGTTTCAAGATCTTTGAATACCAAAATTGCTTTTTCATAATCTCCCAGAGAATAGTGGCACTCACCCAGCCAATAGACGGCATTGTCTGCCAGACTATGGTCGGGATGCTGTTTGATAAACTCGGTAAACAATGTGGCAGCATTTAAAAAGTTATCTTCAATGAGAAGTGTTCTTGCTTTTCCATAGAGAACAGCCGGGTTTGTATATTCAATTTTATACTGAATAGGAGCTACCGGAGGGGTGTTTTTTTCAAGAAGTGCAATCTTTTTTTCCAGGTTCAAGATATTATCCTGAAGTTTTACTATGGTGGTATCCTTAGCCTCCATTTGAAGCGTCAAATTTTTCTGATCCTGCTTGATATCTGAAAGTTCTGATTCAACACGGGATAAGCTTATCTGCTCGGCAGTTTGTGGGTCTTTGTTTCCCGGGCCTTTTTTAAAATAATTCATAGAGCCGCAGGAAACAAAGAAAAACAACAGGGCAAGAAGACAAACACTTTTACATAAACGATTTTTCAAGCAGGGCATAACATTACCTTTTGCTGACAGCAAGAACAATTGGGCTTGCCACAAATATTGAAGAATATGTACCGACAAAAATACCCACAATCATGGCAAATGCAAAATTATGGATAATTTCACCGCCAAGAAAATATAATGCAAAAAGGACGATTAATGTTGTCAACGAAGTTAAAATGGTTCTTGAAAGCGTTTCATTGATACTTTTGTTAAACAACAGCGGCAGCGCACTCGCTGTTTTTGCGCCTTTAATATTTTCTCTGATCCGGTCAAATACAATGATGGTGTCATTTAACGAATACCCGATAATAGTTAAAAGTGCTGCAATAATCGGTAAAGAAAAATCCAGGTTCAGGATTGAAAAAATCCCTACGGTTATCACAACATCGTGTAACAGCGCCACAATCGCACCCATGGCGTATTTGAGCTGCAAGACCCAAAATAATATCAGCGTTACAACTAAGGCTGCTGTAATGAGAACAATGATACTGACATTAAATACAGATAGAAAATAGACTGCCGTCATCAGAGAACCCGCTGTCACAGCTGATAAGATCAATTTCTGTTCAAATCTGCCTGAAATATAGATGGTGATAAAAAGTAAAGAATAAAAAATGGCTAAAAGTGCACTTTTCCTTAAATCTTTACCCACCTGAGGTCCAACCATTTCCACTCTTCTGATTTCAGGGTCGATTCCGGTTGATGCTTTGACCGCCTGGGCTATGGATTGCGATAATCCCTTGCTGGTCATTTCAGAGTTGCTGGTCCGAATTAAAAATTCATGATCCTCAGCCAGTCCGAAATTTTGCACTGACGCGTCTTTAAGGCCAACGTTTGACAAACCGTCTCGTATTTTCCCAACAGCCACTTCTTGGGAAAATTTAATTTGGATTAATGTCCCGCCAACAAAATCAATTCCATAGTTTGGTCCCTTATGAACAATAAGAGAGCCAATGCTTAAAAGAATCAAAATGATGGATATAGCATATCCAATATTGTGTTTACCGATAAAGTCTATGTTGATATCAGACTTGATGAGCTGCATTATATATTTCCTTTATATACTTATTGTAGACGATTGTTTGCGTTTAAGAACCAACTCAAAAATAATTTTTGAGACAACCAGTGCGGTAAAAAGACTTGCAACAATGCCAAGGCCAAGTGTAACGGCAAAGCCTTTAATCTGGCTCGTACCAAACTGGTAAAGAACCAGGGCTGCAATAAGGGTGGTGACATTGGCATCAAGGATGGTTAAGCTAGCCCTGTCAAAACCTGCGTGAACAGATGCCAGAGCAGTTTTTCCAGCCCTGAGCTCTTCTCTGATTCTTTCAAAAATAATCACATTGGCATCCACAGCCATACCGATTGTCAAAATGATGCCTGCGATTCCGGGCAGGGTTAAGGTTGCCTGGAAGGCAGCAAGTCCGCCTCCGATCAGAATGATATTAATAATCAAAGCCAGATCAGCGATTAAACCGGCACCTTTATAGTATATGACCATAAACAGGATCACAAGAAGCCCGCCGATAACCATTGAAACAAGACCCATGCGGACGGAATCCGCACCAAGCGTGGGACCCACTGTTCTCTCTTCAATGATGGTGACAGGTGCCGGCAAAGAACCGGCTCTCAGCGCAATGGCAAGATCCTTTGCTTCATTCAATGTAAAACTGCCGGTGATGACTGCCTTTCCCCCGGCGATTCTGTCCTGAATGGTTGGGGCCGAGTATACTGATTTATCCAGCACAATGGCCAGCCGTTTATGGATATTTTCCCCGGTGATCCGGTCAAAAATCCTGGCACCCTTTCGGTTGAATGCAATGCCTACCTGGGGCTGTTGATATTGGTCAAACTCAACTCTTGCATCGGTTAAGAGGCTGCCGTCCAAAAGAATTCTTTTTTGAATTAAAAAAGCAACCTTGCTGGATGTACCCGAACCTGGATCAACCTTATTCTGATACAGTATTTCATCTCCTACAGGCGGTGTTCCATTAGCAGCCAGATTAACATCCGCGTCTTCATCAACCAGTTGGAATGTCAATTGGGCTGTTTTTCCGATAAGATCTTTTGCCCTCTCAGGATCTTTTATACCCGGAAGCTGCAACAGGATCCTGTTTTCGCCCTGTATTCTGATATCCGGCTCACTCACGCCAAACTCATCAACCCTGTTGCGAATGGTTTCAAGTGCCTGTTCAGTTGCCATCTTTTTAATGGTGTCGATTTCTTTTTCCTGCAGGGCTAATTTATAAGAAATAATATTATTATCCGTATGAGGAGTTTGGGTAACAAGATTTTCAAAATCTTTTGAAATAACAGTCTCAAATCCTGATTTGTCTTCACCACTTTGGAATTTTGCAAGAATAGAGTTGTCATTCAGACGGGAAATGCCTAAGTGTTTCACACCCTTTTCTCTAAGTCGTTTTTTGATTTCCTGTACGGTTCTTTCAACCTCTGCTTCAACCGCTTTGATATTCTGAACCTCCAGTATAAGATGCATTCCGCCTTGAAGATCCAACCCCAGGTTGATTTTTTTATGGGGCCAGCAATTAAAGAATGTAGGAAGCAAACAGACAATTGCTGCAACAACAACACACAGAATCAATACAGTTTTAAAGGTAAACGGTTTCAATCTAATTACTCCTAATGGATTTATTTTTTCTTTTTATCTTCTTGCAAAACAGCGTCAGTATCAGAAAGTACGGCTGCAACATTTCCCCTGGAAATTTTTATTTTTACCTTTTCAGCTATCTCAAGCCCGATGGTTGCATCATCTATGCTTTGGATGGTTCCAAAGATACCACCGGATGTAACGATTCTGGCCCCTTTTTTTAAATTGGATATCATTTCCTTATGTTCCTTGGCTTTTTTCTGCTGGGGTCGAATCAAAAGAAAATAAAAAATTGCAAATAAAATAATAATGGGTAAAAAGCCTGCTATTCCACCGGCTTGCCCTGCCTGTCCGCCAGCCTGTCCCATTGCAAGATCG
>JAHJLN010000443.1 GCA_018821715.1 Pseudomonadota bacterium
AGAATTCAGAACGGCTCAAGGAAAGACAATGAAAAATTTTAAAATAAAAACATCCAAAACAGATATTGCCGACGTGAACATGAAAAAACTAATTTCCGGAATAATATTGATTGTGCTTATCGCTGCTGTTAGTTATGCAGATCCACAAATCACTTCTATAAATCTTACTGAGGCTGCAATTGTAGGCCCAATTGGAACATAGCTGCGATGAAGTCCAATAGAAATACCGGTTTTTGAAAAAGAACTGGAATATTTATCATTTTTTTGGTTATTTTTTAGGCGAATGAGGGCTCTTCTCAAAAATCATACAAAAACTTCCTGTTTACCCTCGGCTCGGAAGTTTTTAGTGAGGATAATCCTGTTAAACTTAGAACTATGTTCGTCAATAAAGATCGTATCCTTTAGGCTCTGCCGAGAATGATCAAAAACAAATGGAGGAACAATACTATGCGTAAATTTATAATGTCGACCATTTTTGCATTGTTAACCGTTGTTATGTTTGTAACATCATCGTATGCTGAAGTTTCTGAAGATCTCCTGCAAGTCCATTTCATAGATGTGGGGACAGGTGACTGCATTTGGATTCACACCGGAGATGATGGTATAGACGGTAATGGCCGGATGGAGGGATACAACATCATCATCGACGGCGGTGACTGGGGTAAATTTGGCCGAGCCAATGCATACAATACCATTAGCGAATACCTCGGCCAAAGCAGCAGACTTCCTTTTGGATCTACTATTGACTGGATGATACTGACTCACCCACATAGTGATCATAATGGAGGCCTGCATGGAGTGCTACGGGACTATGACGTTAAAAACATCTTAGATCCTGGTTATGATAAGACCAATGATGAAGGAGTGCCGGATCGGCTTAGACCCAGCTCGGCATATGGCCGATTTTTCATCGCAGCCTCAACAGAAATTTTACAAAATGGTGAGAAAGCAAATTTTATCTGGGGGAATGCTGAGAGCACCACATTAAACTGGGGTAGTGAATTGGTTGTTGATGTCCTTTGGTCTTCACGTGAGTTGGTCCATGGCGATCTCAACAATGTTTCTATCGTTATAAGATTATCTTTTAAAGGGACTGGAAACGATATCTCATTTCTTTTCATGGGTGACGCTGAGGGCCACGTGGAAGACCGTTTAGTCAATCTGGTTGGTGATGGCCTTGAAACAACTGTACTAAAGGCGGGTCACCATGGTAGCGACAGCTCAACTACAATAGATTTCTTACAACATGTTAAACCAGAGCATGTTGTTATCTTGGCGGGGAACCAGAAGTTTGGCGGCACAAGGCTGCCTTGGGATGGGACTTTGAATCGTATTCAGACTGTTTCAAATCAACTTAATCTCAACACACAAGTATGGCGAACAGATAGGGGAGACAAAACCCCGACTGTGATTCCGGTTGGAGAAGAAGTTGGGGATGATACCATTGTTGCAATTACTGATGGTAGAACACTTAATATTAATTATATCGATGCACCTAATACTGATCCTGATGTGGATCCTAATCGGTGCCAAGGCATAACAAGAGCAGGAGAACAATGTAAGCGCAGACCTTCATCAGGAGGTGTGCTTTGTTGGCAGCATAGGGGTAATTAGATAAAGAATAAAAAACCTTTTGACAATAATTCACATAATGTATATTGAAATATATACTATTAATGTATATACTATATGTGAACTCAATTAAGGTGCTTAATAAATGAAAAATCCTTTCAAATATTCAAGATTGGTAATAAACAAAGCCTTCTGTAACAGGAAGTATGAGCAAGACCAATTGCTTGATTTAATACAAAATTCAGAGAATGTTTTATTGTATAGCCATAGGAAAACAGGAAAAAGCTCATTAATTCATAAGGTTTTTCGTAAATTAATCGAAGAAAAATCTAATATAAAAACTATATACATTGATTTATATGGAACTTTATCCGAACAGGATTTTATTGATGCTGTGTTCACTGGTCTTACACAAATAGAACCTAGCCACAAAAGAATTTTAAAGGCGATCCCTGGTTTAAAAATGGTAAGTTCTATAGACCCGATGACTAACCTACCAACGATTTCAATATCCAGTGAACCGTCAGAAAAGAAAAACATGTTAGCAAAAGCCATGCAGACACTTGAATCTTATTCTATGAAAAATCAACTGGCCGTTGCCCTTGATGAGTTTCAAGAAATCTCAGGCTATTCAGAGGATGGCTTTGAAAAAAGGTTACGCTCATTTATTCAACTTCATTCAAGAATTTCATATATTTTTTCTGGCAGTCAGCAACATATTCTTACACAAATGTTTAACTCTTCTAAAAGGGCTTTCTACCACTCAGCCCACAGTTTTCCCTTAGATAATATTGAGATGTCGCATTTTGTTTCTTGGGCGCAAAACCTTTTTGCAGAAAAAAAAATAGATTTGCCACTTGAAGCCATTGAAAATATCACTGAAAGATGTTGTTATCAACCATTATATATTCAACAGTTTCTATATGAATTATGGAAAGTTAAAGTCATCGATACTAAAAAAATAGATGACATAGAGAATGAAATTCTCCAATCACATAGAAACGAATATATCAGTATTTTTGATGGGTTAACAACAAATCAGAAGAAAGCCATGAAACTCCTTGCCAAAACTGATGGTGAATCCATATATCAAACCGATATGCTTAACAGCATGGGGTTCAAAAGCGGATCTTTATTAAGCCGGGCTATTAAATCCCTGTTAGACAAGGAACTGATAGTAAAAAATGGACGATACCGAATACACGATATTATGTTTAAAAAATGGATTATGGCTATTTGAAGTTGGAACAGAATTGGGGTGAGGTATGAAGATATCATATCAGGCTGAAAAGATTGGGCAGAAGCCATTAAAAATATTTTAATGGCCAATAAGATTAAAAAAATGCAACAAAGATACGGCAATAAAAAACTCGCAATAAAAGAGATGTTTTCAGATCGTCAAGAAGCATATGAGGCAGGGCATTCTCATTATTATACTGGAAATCCTTGCAAGAGAAATCATATTGCTCCCAGATTAGTGTCTAGTTCCGCCTGTGTTGAATGTTTAAAATATTTTTATCGTAGAAAAAAAAATCCAAATTCTGTTGAAAAAATAGGATCTTCCATAGAACTTGACTCTCATATAGAAAATGTTTGTTCTTCTTATCATTGCCCCAATTGCAATAGATTATTAATTATTGGAATTATAAAAAGACTGTATATTGCATGTCCAGATTGTCATGTTTGGCTCAATTATGATTCAAAAAATAAATCATTTATCGAAAGTTTTCCAAATCCAGGACTTAAGTATGGTGGATCGATAGCAAAAAAAAGATTTTTAAAAAAAGAATATTATGGGCGTGATAGATTAACTATTGATCAAATGTTCTCTACTCAACAAGAGGCTCAAAAAGCCGGTCATAGCCACTTTTTTACCGGCAAACCATGCCGGAACCGTCATGTCGCACCCCGTACAACTCGTGGAGAATGCAATCAATGTGTTAGGGATGTATTTTGAAAAAATTCACAAGCCCTATACTAAGCGTTGATATCCTCCCCTATCAAAACACAAATAAACCCATTTTTTAAAAAAGTAAAAAAACCGGTCTCCAAATTTTCGATTTAAAGGCGTTTTAGGCCCTGCCGAATAGTAGGACATGCCCCACAAATAAGGGGTTTTGCATATATTTGAATTCCGGTCGGTTTCCGGCTGCACTAAAGTTTTATAATCAAATGCTATCGTTTTTTAAGCTTCCCAGGGCAGCGCTCATCAGATCCCGGCCAGGCCCAGGAATGAAATGCTATCAAATTGGGAATTGATTATCTAAGGAGAGGATCCGCGTAACGGATTTTCACCTTAGATAATCAAGGCTTTTCAAAAACATTTAAATGAAAAAAGTATGTGTGGATCCGCTTCACGGATTTACATATACTTTTACCCGATCTGTAGCCACCTCCTTTAGTACTCGACAATATATTGCTCCGGTTTTTCCTGCAAAGTGAAAAAAAATATTTTTGAAAATACAGGTTAAAAAATATTTCCTGCCCTTCATAATCAGGGTTTTTCTCTTTTTCGTCTCTCCCTCCGCAATTTTTCTGTAAGCGGGTTCAGGAGGTTAATTCACAATTTATAATACACAACCCTATAGGGTTTATCCCTCTGGGGGCAAGGTTTTGAAAACCTTAACTAACAGGAATTTTAAACAAAGGAGAGAAAAATGAAACCACGCACACCAGAACAAGAGATGTTTGATGAAAACCCAGATTACACACATTTTGTCGTTGATACGTCACTATGTGAGATAGAGTCAGGTTGGTATTATAAAGAAGATGCACAAGAGCATTTAAACGCAATGAAACAGGAATTTGAACAAGCTAAATATTACAAGGTTTGGACTCGTAATTATACTAAACGATTCTTTGAAATTTATTAATTGATTACGCCCTGGTGTAACAGCCAGGGCTGAAAGGAAAACTTATGAACCTGTTTACAAAAAATAAAGATTTTTACACCACTACACCTGAATTGATTATTGAAATGTGGCACATGATCCCGGAAAATGACCGGGATAAATCAAACTTTTTTCTTGATCCGTCTGGTGGGTCCGGGGCTATTATTGAATATTTAAAAAAGCATTATCGGCAAAGGACATATCATACTATTGAAAAAGACCCGGCATTAATTGCCATGCTCAGGGGCAAGGGTATTACAGTCATTGATTATGATTTTTTAACTTATAGCGGCCCGGATAAATACGATATTATCATGGCAAATCCTCCTTTCAGCGAAGGTGATAAACACCTTTTGAAAGCCATAGAAATCATGTATTCCGGTCACATTGTTTTTTTAATCAATGCCGAAACAATCAGGAACCCATATTCAAACACCCGTCAATTATTGGTCAAGAAGTTGGATGAACTCAAGGCAGATATTTTTTTTTAAGAAAAGGGCTTTTTCGTCTGCTGACAGAAAAACAGATATTGATATTGCCCTGGTTCATATTCATATTGACCGGGACAAGCTTATTTAGAACAAAAGAATTGCTGCAGATATCCATAGAGTCAGCCGGTCAAAAAGCTGCTTAGGGAGAAAAAACAAAGCCCTGCATGTGTATTCATGCGGGGTTTTGTTTTTTTTAAGGGCTTACGCGCTGCCTTTGAATTCAGCTTTGATTAACTGTAGCAGCCTGATTTCATAATCGGCCTGGTCTTCACTCATAGCAAGATCCATGGCCAAAATAATTGATTCTTCTCAAAAAAACCTTGCTATTTTGTGTGTATATGTGTATATTGTGTACACACTCAACAACAAGGGGGACGCGATGACTACACAAACCGAAACATTAGTCAGGAAACAATTTTTCATTTCAAATGAAAACGTAAATAAACTTGACCAATTGTCAAAAATATTAAAGGGGGTTTCTGCTGCTAAGATCGTTCGGGATGCTATAGACGCTTATGATCCTAATGGCATGTATGGAGATTTTGAACAAAATGAGTTGATTGCGATAGCTCATGCAAAGGTAAAAGAAGCTATTTTGAAAACAGAACAGACAATTGAAAAAGTGGACCATTGCCTTGAAAATCTTTCAGAAAGGAGTGCTTAAATGTCTGGTTGGAAAGATTTGGTACTAGATATTATCAAGCTGACGGATACCGTTAAAACTCTGGATAATAGAACCGAAAAGCTGACAGAGAAAACCGTGGATATTGATAAACGGGTTGTACGGCTTGAAACTCTTGTTGAAGTTGCGAAAATGCAGCAGATAACCCAAATAGAAAAATAGTCGAGTAACAAAAAGATAGTGAATCTTAACCCTGAAACAAAATAAGGGACACCAGAACATGGATTTTCAAGAGCGTATTGAACAATACAAAAATGATGGGAAAAATCTGTTTTCTTTTACAGAGAAAATCATGGCTATAGTGGACCCCAATGTCAAGACAGTTTTTCATTCAATTTAAGCGTCATTTGATCCTGTACCACAGTTCAGTTCACCAACTTGATTCAATATATAGCGGAAGTGGAAGCCAGGCCCTGAGAATGGGCACCCCAAAAACTGCCCGTCGGAAGGGGTTGGCTTCCACTGGAGCGGGTTTTCGGAAAATCGTTTTGTTCATCCCACCAACCTTAATTGATTTTACCATAATATATTTCGGCTGGCGTTTGCCCGTCAAAACGCTGATGAGGTCGGACGGATTCTGGTTCAAAGTGCCGCCGTGGAAGATTCAGTCCCCTGGCGAGACTATTTTCAAGAATTTGCTGAGAATGAAGCCGGTACCTCTTTGGTCGGAGCCAGGCACAAGGAAGGTTTGACTCAAATTCAGCTTTCAAAATTGACTGGTATTCCTCAAAGACATATTTCTGAAATGGAAAATGGGAAACGCCCTATCGGTAAAAGGAATGCAAAAATGTTTGCCAAGATTTTGAATACAAATTATAGGCTTTTTTTGTAACCGTAAAAAAGGCACTCCCTTGTTGTCTGACTTCAACAACAAGGGAGCAAAAAAGCTGATTCGTAAGAATCATATACCATTTATACTATCTTCCTGATTAGTTCAGAGCAAGTCTTTTATACAGGTTGCTATCGTTTGATTTGCCGGCTGCTGATTCCGAATTAAAAAAATGGTGCCTGTCAGGTCCTGGCCAGGTTCAAGAATGAAACTCCATCAATTTCATTATGGAACTTTTAAAAACACAAATCACACACATTTTTCAAGTCTCGACGTCCGAAGCAACCCCTTGACAACACCCCTCATAAAATCTTAGATATCACCCTGATAACACAACCAAAAACCAAAAAAAACAGGAGACAGCAATCAAATTGGCCATCACCAAAGTAACAATCATTGAAAAAGTCTCAGAAGAAACCAACCAGTCGCCCTCAAAAGCAAAAGATACAATCGAAACCCTTCTTGAAATAATGAAATCCACATTGGCCTCCGGAGAAGATATAATGATTTCAGGGTTTGGTAAGTTCTGTGTTAATGAAAAAGCACCACGGAAGGGAAGGAATCCGGCAACTGGCGAGAGTCTGGTATTGGATAAGCGGAGGGTTTTGACGTTTAAGTGTAGCGGGAAGTTGCGGGATCGGGTTAATGGGGATAGAGATTGAAGGAGAAAGTAGATCCTAAATTCTATGGACTTTCTCCACAAACGGTATTGATAAAAATCGGGCCGAAAGAATTTGCCCTGACAGTAAATAGAAAATCCAGAATCATAATGAAAGATGCATTAATGATCCTTAAGAAAGTTAAAATAATAAAAGAAAAATTTCCGGGTACGTCGGTTGTTCTGGAAACAAATGCTCCTGTTTGTAGCAAATCCATCAGATTTTTACAGGAGAATGGTGTGGACGTTTTAACGAGTGACATATGAACGAAATTCAATCAAACCTTAGGACTTTATAATGAAAAATTGTTCAAATATATTATTAATCGTTATTATTATTTTAGGTTTCAATAACACCTGTTTAGCGAGTCCGCTGTCGAACATTATTTCCTTTTTTCAAAGAGATTTAGTGATCAACGTATTATATAAGAATCATAAAAATCTTATTCAAGGAAGTGAAGTATATTTAGCAGAAGACCCAAAGAACCAAAAGGTCTTAATAGGGAAAGTAAAAAAAGTCTCTCTGGTTGAGTCTCAAATGTCCAAAGTTGAAATCATTATTGAAAAAAAATATAAAGAACGAATCTATGAGACCACACCATTTGTTTTAATGAGCAATTTTTTCTCTGAGAATTCGAATGTATACATCCTTGCCATTTCTTCTTTAGAAGAACCCGATAAAACACCTTTGAAATCGGGATCTTCAGTAAACGGAGTCACCTTTTTAGAATATAACCTTGCTACCGCTGGGGAAGAACTAAAAAAAATATTGGATAGCATTAAAAAACAAAACAATGAGCTTCTGAGTCAACTTGAACAATATGTAAACACTTTCAACACTGAAGATTTCTACAAAAAGATGGATGACCTTATTAATCAAATTTCAGAATTTTCAACAGAGCAAAAAGAAACTTTTAAAAAGGAGGTTTTACCATCGCTCAGAAAGACATTTGATTCAATGATGGAAAAACTTCAAGAACAAAACAATATGAAAAAATCAAAGGATTTGGAAAAACGGTTAAAGAAAATAGAAGATCTGGTTGATGTTTAATGTTCCAGTTTTTAAAATGCTGAAGAATTAATCACTTTCAGGATAATTGTGAAAGGGAAAACCGCTTATAGAATAAAATATTCGGGACATAACTCGCATATAAGACACAGAAAATGAATAAAAATAAAAAAATCCCATCTACGATTGCTGAAGCAGTTAATAAACTCCTTTCAGAACTCAGCATCAAGGACAAACACCGAATAAAAAACTCAAGAGAAGAAGATCTCTGGAGTTTCCACTTTGATCTTGGCATGGCCATCCGGAATGATTTCGCCCTCTGGAAAAAGAATTCCAAACTTCTTGAAAATTGTAAAGAGTTATCAGGCAACTTATATCTCCATGTTGATGCTGCCTCGGAAAGAATAATCAAAGCTCTCTGGGAAAGATTACAAGAATTTCCTCCACCAGAAATAGTCAGATAACACTTATTGATTGTTACGGCTCAAATAATGCCCAACTGTAAACCGCAGATCCTCATCCAGATCACCCTGTCCAGATAACCATTGCAGATAATCCCCGGGGATCTCTCGGAACAAGACTCCTTTATGTTTCCCAAAAGTCATTCTGCTCAATAAAACTGGTCTACTTGAAATATCCATCATTTTATTTTCAACAGCAGCTGGACCAATATCCTTGGTCATTTTTATGAATAATCTCTCAAATAATTTTTCAAGGACCAGAATATCACCCAGAGCATCATGGGCGTTTGCTTCAATTTTAATCCCCAGGAAATATCTTAAATATTGAAGGCTGTGCCTGGGTATTTTTCCTTCAGGGTCCAGGTGTCTTGCAAGTTTCAAAGTACAGATAACCCTTTTAGGGTGGACACCTTCTTTTTCAAGCATATCAACATCAAATTTAGCATTGTGGGCAACAAGTATATTCTTATCATCGTTTAATAAATTGACCAATTTTTGATGATCTTTGCTGTCCTTAAACGCTGGTTTGTCTGCTACCATTTCATTTGTAATATGATGGATGCACATGGAGCCAATTGAAATTGGTAATGGCGGTTTGAAAAGTTCGTTTACAATGGCGCTGGATGCAGTTTTATAGGCAAGTTGGCACAATCTATCGTTTTTTTCAGTGCCGGTTGTTTCTGTGTCGAGGAATATGAACATGGTGCTCCGATTTTTTATATTTATATTGAATTGCTTTTAGGAATATCAGATTTAAACTATTTTATTTTTGCTGTGTCAATGGGCATCTTTATTTTTTTATCTCCGCGTCAATAATTGCTTCAAGAACCTGTGCCGCTGGCCTATCCTGCGTTTTTAACCACGCAATTTGATCAGGCCGTAACTTTGTTGCATATGGTCTTTTTTTTTCTGATTCGGGTTTTAGAGGCTTGCCTGGCTTATTCCCTGATCCAGGCCTTGCTCCGCCCCAGTTTTTATTTTTTTTCATATTTACCTTTCAAGAAACAAGGCCCTGTTTCGTTTGCATATGTATATTGACAAAGGTTTTTGCAACTTTCACACAGAGAATGAATTTTTTTACAAGGGGAACATGCCTCTTGTGTAACTGCTTTTCCCCCGCACATTTCACATTTTTCTTTCAGCTTTTCCACTTGACAGCCATCCTTTTTTTGATTAAAATTTTATCGCGCGTGGGCCTTTTAATCAGACCAGCTATTTTGTAGCCTCCCCGGAGTCATGATCCGGGGAGTATGGAATTGAAATTTTTTTGGCCCACCTAAAGAGGGCTTTAGTTAGCCCTCTTTTTATTTTTCAAACCGGCCAAGTGATTTATAAAAATCTATCTTTTTTGCCGTATTTTTTTCAATTACTGCCTTGTGATCATCAACGAATTTTGAAAAGCCGTCTACTGAATTAAGCTCGCCGGACTCTATTTTTTCTATCAAGCCCATGCCGTGTTCATCAATAAGGTCGTCAAGTTCTTCACCAAGCATGTCATTTCCAAAAGCTTCGTCAAGTTCAACCCAAATCTGAGCGGCCTTGATTTTTGTTTCTGTCATCATAGGAACCACTGTTTCTTTTCCGTCTTCTGTTTTGTAAGTTTTCATTGCTTCATCCTTTTTATATGTGTTTGTCTTAATCATGGTTTTAATATATACCTGTTTTGATATAATGTCAAGACTTTTTTTCAAAATCCTTTTTAATAGTGGGACATCATAGAAAATGGTTAATTCTGGCCAGGAAATATCGATGAAATCAGACTGGTACTGCTAAGCTATTTTTCCCTTTATAAATTTAAGAGTTAACAGCAGAGATTAACTGGGCATTGAAAAGTCTTGCCCAGGCGTTTACACATGTTTTTTGAATGCTTAACAATGATGTATCTTTTGACCACCAATGATTTGACACAAAAAGAATTATTTCAGGATCGCCGGACAAAAAACTTTGCAGGACCGGCCATGTCAAATACGCTTCGTAACAGATTAAGGCGGTTGCCTTTTTCCATGCAACATCAAACACAGGACAATCAAACCAGTTGATTTTAACATCATCATTCGCCCATGGCCGCCACATCGCCACGGGCACAGATTGTCTTGCTTTATATAAAACCTTAAAGTTGTCCTTTTTCATTTCAATAAGGGCATTATAGGTTTTCAGGCTTCCTTTGTTTTCTGGTAGTAAAGCTGATAAAATAATGCTTTGATCAGGTTTAAGGTCTCGTTGCCATCTTGCCCATAACTGTTTTGTGGATTCAAACCAGAT
The DNA here is from genome assembly GCA_018821715.1 of Pseudomonadota bacterium. GTDB lineage: Bacteria > Desulfobacterota > Desulfobacteria > Desulfobacterales > Desulfobacteraceae > Desulfobacula. The sequence continues at coordinate 10,856 of JAHJLN010000443.1, forward strand.
TCCGGCTGTTGTTTCCGGCAGCACTAAGGTTTTAAATGCAGATCCGCTATATTGATTATAGGTCTTGATAAATTTTTGATAATCTCTTTTGAATTTATCCCCCAGGTTGGAAGGATTACCGGTAAAATTAGTAGTAGATCCTTTTATCTGTATGGTGACTGTTGCGGTTGGTCCTATAACCAACGGGAGCAAAACAATAAGCATAACCCAAATGCCGACAAAGGCTTTACCTTTGTCGTGTAGCCAAACAATTAACCAAATTAAACAAAGAGATAAAAAAAGACCGGCGAAACCGGTTCCTGGAAAAATAACACCAGCTGCGGTCAGTGGATTAGCCCATCCGACTATACCCACTGGAGGCAACGTCAAGGCAAAAAATAATAAGACTATTGCAAGATACGGGTTACGCACGTAAGAACAAAAAAAATAAGGTAAGGACTGTATTAATCCCGCCATTAACCATAGGGCAATACCATAAAACACTGTTGAGCCAAAAAACACGGGGATACCAAAGATTAAACCCCTGGATGCCGCAAGGTGATAACCAAGCCCAATTAACCAGGCGGTCATTTTTGTCGGTGCCTTTACCCAAACTACAGGAAGAAAAATAGCCACCGATAAAAAGCTGTCCCAGGCCATTATACCGATGGCTATGCTAAAGGTGACACATAACAGCATTCTTTGTGTCTCCCTGGAGAGGATCAGTGTTTTTAGAGGGTTTCCCAAAAAGGATTCATCTATATAAGTTGTTTTTAATTCATCCATGTGAGTATTGGTTTTGCTGTTCCTATAACGTTTTCGATGGGGATCGTTCCGTAATACCGAGAATCGTAACTATGTGAGTGCATGGTTAGAACAAAAAGTTGATTTTCCCGTATAATGCCGTTTGAAATCTTCGGCATTGGCCGATCTTTAGAATCTGTTTCTCTGCGTTTTAGATTCTTGACAGGAACATTATTAATTCTGATTGCATTCTGGTGGAACGAATACTTATCCCCGGGCAAACCGTATACAATTTTAAGTAATGGGATAGCATTGTTTTCACAGTTGGTATTTTTTTCTAAATATCCCCTTTTAAGTGCAAAATCAGCTATTTTTTTTGTCGGCGTAAACCAAACATAATCGCCCTTTTCAATCCGGGCGAATGATTTATCAATTTTCCAGATACCTAATGGCAAAGATGAGGTTAAATTAATTCGGAATCCTGTTTGATAGAAAATGCAACCTGTGATAACAACGATTGAAAAGACTGAAACACTTATTAAACTCACCTTCTTAAACCGTTTTTTGTTAAAACTTAAGCGCATATTTTTCCCTCTTCAAGCTGAACAAATATTTGTTCTTTAAAAATGTTGAGACGGCGTTTAACCATAAATTTCAGGCTTTCGTCTTGAGCAATTTCATTAAATGTTTTATTGGCGGTAAACATCATTTTGATATCTTCACCAAAAGTATCAATGCTTTGTTCGGGTAAGATAATTTTTGCTAAAAGTTTGTTCTCTATGGCTTTATAAAATTTATACTCTTTAAGATCTTCATTAAGTTTTCCAAAATATTCATTGATCCAAAGAACAATTTTTGTTTTCTCGTCAAACTGCTTTGAGATACTGACTAAACCATTTGCTGTTTCTTTAAAGGCCTGTCCACCAACAATAGGGATATGGACAAAAACATCAAAGTCGGCCAAAACACTAATAATGTCATTTTCGATAATATAGTTGGATATTGCAAGAAACCCCCCTGCCCCATTATCAATGATAAAATTTTTATTTGCTGAAAGGATATTTTCTATTAACTGATCAAATATCCTTTCGTTAATTTTGTTTGGAGCGCTTAAAAGGTTAAGGTGATTTACTTTTAAATTTTTGAATTTTGAAAATGTCGGGTTTATGGGATCAGTATCAATGCAGCACAAATTGCTTTTCTCTTGTAAAAATTGAGCAAGAAGAGAGGCAACAACGCTTTTACCCACACCGCCCTTGCCTTGCAAAATGATATGCACCTGTTTTTTTATTTTTTTACTATTTATTGTCATTAAGGCTCCCCTTTTTTTTTGCAGTAGCTTGTTTGAAAAATTTCATATTCCTTCAGAAACCGATGCCTCAATCATGTTTTGAACTAACTCTGTTTTATCCTCCTTCAGAATCTCAGAAATTGATTTTATTTGTGCGAAGATGATAAACTTTCTGAGCTCAACGGTGGTGATATCTGCGTTTGCCTCAAAAAATCTGGATCATCGAAAAACAAAATCTGTGTTCCATAAATCGGAGATTGGCCGGCTATGAAAATTAACATTTCACCAGGTTCAAGGATCATGCCGTCTTTATCCTTAATGGCTGATTTTAGTTTTAAGATTTCATCAGCAGTCATTAAGGGCCTTTGGATCTCCTGTGTTGATATGCTGACATGCTTAAGTGTGGGTGAGTGGATACCACCGCTTTTTGTAAGGGCCTCTTTTTTAACGGTTGTAGTTCCGGTCATTCTTGACAGCAACTCTGCGGTATCCATTTTCGAAGGCGCAAAAGCCATCTTTATATTACAGGTGGAAAGGATACTTTCATCTTTGCTATACGTTCTATGAAGCTGACTGATATCCTGGATGATTATCAATGCTTTAATTCCATAACCAGGCATATAGGCCAGCTGTTTTTCAAACATTTCCAGCCGCCCAATGCTCGTAAATTCATCCCATAAGAGCAATAATTTATGTTTCTTTCTTATCTGCTTTCCTTGATCAAATTCCATGCAGTCCGTCAGCCCTAAAACTATTTGTGTCATAAGTATTCTTAACAGTGGCGTAAGCCTTATTAAATCCTTTGGCTCGACAGAAATATACAATGTGACCGGTTCTTCATTGTTCATTAAATCCTTGATTCCAAAATCAGAGTGTTTGGTATTTCTTTGAACGATGGGGTCTTTATAGATTTCAAAAAATGCCTCGGCAGTAGAAATTATACTGCCCCTTTCTCTATCCGGGGTGTTGATCAGCGAATCTGCAGCTGCAAAAACAAATTCATCCCTGGCTCCTTGTTTATGCGTATTGTTTCGCATTTCTAACAAATGGTTTTCAATATCAGTGCTGATAAAATAGGCTATTGTTGTCATGTTGGCGCTTTTATCTAAATACAACAGATGCAGGATTATAGCTGATATAAAAGCCCTGCCCTTTTTCTTCCAGTGGCCGTCATAACCGTCTAACCCCTTACCTTCCGGATCAATGATAATAGTCGCAAGATTTTGAGCATCAGAAATTGCGTACTCTGTGTAAATTCTGATTTCTGATAAAGGGTTATACTGACAATTATCTTCCAGAGATCCAGGTGCAAATTTTAAAACCTTCTGGCCCTTGGCTTTTCGAGCTCCGGCTGTCAGTTGCCAGAGCTCCCCTTTCAAATCCATGCAGATCATGCTCTCCTGCCAGGTCAAGGCGGTCGGAATAACAACGCCAACCCCCTTGCCAGAGCGAGGCGGGGCAATCATAATGGCATGGTCCGGGCTATTGCTTTGCAAATAATATTTAAAATTCCCTGCCTGATATCCTCCAATAATAACACCGTTGTTATTGTTATCGTCCTGGATGAAGCCCATTTGTTTAATTTCTTCAAAGCTTGCAAATTTTGCGCTGCCATGAAGATCTTTTATAAACCTTAGTCTGCGTTGCAGCATTATATTTATAAGAAAACCAACCAGAACAATGACGCCCAGACCAAAACCTGTTACAACGACTGCTTCATAAAAGCTATTTGGATAGTATTGGTAATAGTTTAAATACCAAGATATACCGTTAAACGGATTGTAAAATTTTCCATATAAAGGACTGCCCAGGGCAGTATTGTAGCTGAATTTAAACCCGAGATACTGTGTAAAAAGAGTCAATAGGATCAAAAGAGCAATAACCGCTATAGATAAACGAATAATTATATGTTTATGTGCCTGGTTTCTAAAAGAATTGATTGTTTTCATTTTTTTTATTCCTATGAGGGGAAGAAAGCTGCTAAATACCGCCACCCGCCCCGCCTGGTGGGGCGTTGCAAGGAGACTGCTGTGTATTGTTACAACCATACGTTAAATCAAAAATGTTATAATACTCCTTGTATTTAAACATGTTTCCTTGAGCTAATGCCCACTTCATAGTCTGTATATTCATTGTTTGGGCATTCTTTATTTGCTGTTGAATTCTTGGGTCGTTTTCTAATGCTTTTTGTTGTGCAATTATTGCAAGGTTCTGCGGTGTTAAAAATCCATACCCGGCCATAAAATTAATGGCTTTGATTGAAGTGGGGTTAGGGAGATTAAAAAAATTTATGCCATTGTCTAAACACACAGAACCATTTGTTGCTTGGAGGTCGTTTGGAATCGGATGAGAAAATAATTGATATATCCCCACGCTTCCAGGTGAAAGCACAATTTTTGACGGTTCATATAGCGCCTGGCTAGGATCGGTTAATTCTTTAGTGCCGCCATTGGGATAGAGTTGAAAATATCTCATTGTATTATTATAAACCACCCTAAACCCTACATATTCTATCCTCTGCAAGGCGGCATGTGCACCTTCAGGCTTTACGCTTAAATAATACTGATATCTATTTTCCGTTACGCTGCCTCCCCATGTACAAGGCACCTGGACTGTAAATGTCTGTTTTGTTATTACAAAGGGAGAATTGGGCACGTTATAGGTCTGAGTGCTCGCGTTTGCAGTAAAAACAACACCAATAATAAAATAAAATATAAAACCAATTGTACAAATTCTCTTTTCCATAAATTCTCCGGATTTAATTTACATCTGCGGTTTTTAAAAAATAGGTCGGCTTTTTAGCCGGATCATAAGGTTTTAAGCCAATAACATCTTTGGTTAAAATTATATGCCCTTCCTTGCCTTGTCTGATAATCAATTCCGGTTGGATATTCATTATCTTGTCGATTATTCGCGAGAATGTTTGTTGCATTTGCTGTGCAGTGGATTTTGCCAGGGTGTCGGATACGCTTTCTACCGTACCGGTGTTTTCATCTGTATCTGTCGCGATTGTAAAGGCGGCATTAACAACAGACATTAAGATAGCAGCACCAAAAACCTGAAAATAATGATTGTCTACTAAATCCTTAAGGCCGGTAGTTCCTGCCTGGTCCGTTCCCGGCATAGAACCGACATTAAGACTTGAACCGTCTGGAAATATAAGTCTTTGCCACGCAATCAAGACCCTTTTTTGTCCAAAAACCACACGAGAATCATAAATACCATTGACCATTGTTCCTTGCGGAATCAATAAATGGTTACCGGTTGCTGTATCATAAACATTTTCTGTAACTTGAGCTTTTATTCTCCCGGGAAGATCGCTGTTGATCTTTGTAATAAGCGTCATTGGTATCAAATGGCCTTGCTTAAGTTCAAACGGAGAGTTCGCGGGGCGATATGCATTTATCAATGATACTTGATTCTCACCGGCATTGGCTAAAAACTCTTGTTTTAATGTCTGATCGATTTTTTCTGAGTCAGGTATCATCATACCTGGTATTTGATTTTGACCACTTCGCGGAAACTGTGGCATTTGCGGAACAGGCTGGGTGTTGGTTGTTGCGCTGCCGATACTTACAAGAGTAGGTGCTCGCAACGCTTTTAATGCCATCTCCCGCTTTTCATTCGCTACTTTTTCTTGAAAAACCTGTTTATCCGTTTTTTTTGGTTCTATTTGTTGGCCCGACTCCTGATATAACGGCTGTATCGGTTGTTTAAGTTGAGTTTGCTCGTCTGCTGTTTTTTTTGATTTAACTTCTTTCTGGGCAAAATCAGATTGAAAAGATTTGTCTTTTATTGGATTTGCAACCCTCTCTTTTTCAGCCTGTTGTCGTTCTTGCTCATTTTTGCTCAATTCTTCAAGCGTTTGGGCGTAACCCTCGCTTAAATATTCCGGGGCCGGCGTATTATCGTTTATTGGTTGGCTTTCGATTATGTTATTAGCTGCAGCACTTTTTTCTAACCGTTTTTGTCTTTGGGTAACAACATACAAGCAAAGAAAAATGATCAAAGACAATACTGTAAAAAGGATGAAAAGCGGTCGCTTGTTAATTCTTTTTGCTACAGGTTTTGTCGGAATTCCCTTTGAAGACATTTTTTATACATCTCCTTTGTTTAGTGGTGACGCAACAGATATTGTCCCGGTTTGTGCTTCATATAGGTAGATGCGCGAAAGCATCATTTTATCAAGCGTAACAGAAAGATAAATTTTGTTGGCTTCAAAACTGGTTACAAGAAAAGTTGTCTTTGTCCCGTCTGTATCAGATAAGGCAAAGCCCTTGTCTTTGAGTTCTTTTAAAATTTCGTCACCAAGCACATTATCTTTGTCATAAATAAGGTTAATGACAACATTTTGAACGTTTTTTTCCATATGGATCAGCCCAACGATTTCAACAGCCAGGTTTTTAATAATTTCCGGATCGCCTTCTATGTCCACATAAGATAAATTTTGTTGTTTGGCGGCACAGCTATAGCAGACCAGGCTAAGAATAAATAATATTTTAATAAATTTCATAATCATTCTTCCTTATGTTCAATATTAACTATGGTCTGATCCCCACCCACACCAGAAACCAGGATGGCTTTATGGAAAAGCATATCAACCACGAATTTGTTATTCAAAAGCCTGTAATTTACAATTGCCTTTTGCCTGTTTTCATCTATTACAGACAATACGGGAACCTTTGTATATTTGGCTTTTTCCGGTAATTCGATTATCGTTTTTACACCATCGTTGTAAACACGAACTGGTTTCCAGGAAGGTTCGTCGCCATCAATCTCATATTTGAAATCAAGGGCGGTAATAGCAATTCGTTTGCTGGTATCTTCAATGGTTGGCAAAGAATTCTTTTTGGCTTTTTCCTTTTCAATCTGATCTTGAATTTTTAAGTTCGCCACGATATCCGAATAATGTTTTGGATATTCGAAACCAACAATGCTCATATGGTCTTTTTTAGAACTTTCAAGATTGAACCTATACGCCCTTTTGTTTGTCAGGATAGTAAGGTTTGTTTTTAAACCTGTCTCAATCGGTTTTACAAAAATATGAAGCGTCTTTGCTTCAAGCGTTCCATGATAAGCTGGTGTAAAATGCCATCGTATCGTATCTCCGGCATTTAATGCCTCTATTGTTTCGCCGGCTTCCAGCTCAATGTCTGTTGAATGATAAAGTTTGGTTTTTATTGTAACGGCGGTTGCTCCATAAACATATATTATTTTACCGTCTTCACTAAGAATAGGCTCGATCCGTTTGTTCTGCCATTCTTCGGCAAGGATTAAGGCTGCTTTGTTTTGCAACGTTGCTGTTACTGCCCAGGCGTTGCATACCGAAAAAAGCAGGGTCAACGTAAAAATTATTGAAATTTTCTTTTTCATGATTTTTTCTCCCATTCAAAATCAACTACCCAAATACCAAAAGGGTTGTGGTTCCATTGTTCCGGGGTTTCCGGATCTTTTTTTAAAACCGTTAGAATCGCTTTATATTTTGCAATTTCAATGATTTCACCATCTGAAGTGTTCCTTTGAGTTTCTTGCCATTCAATTGCCCAGGTGTTGTCTGTTACCGGTAAAATACTGGATATCTGGTCCACAATTCTTGTTTTCTTGTTGATCAGTTCAAAGGGGTTGTTCTCTTTGAAATATGCATTAATCTTTTTATAGGCGGGTGTGCTTGTCAGCAAATGAGCATAGGTCCATTTAATGTTTTGATGCATTAATTGCCTGTCAACAGAGACTAAACGGTTTTTTTTTATAAAAGATCCAAGCTCTTTTTTAACAATTTTCGTATCACTTGTTGAACTTTTAGCTGCAATACCTATATTAAGCTCTTGCCCTGCTTTATCCAGGACAACAACGTAAGGGATAACCTTGCTTTGTGATCCCTGCCAGGTAAGGCCTGCGATTGCAGCCAGCAAAACAAGTGCCAGGACAAAACAAAGAGCACGCCAATTACGTTTAGCTGCAATCGCTTGGCCATAAATTTCGTTCCAGGCTTCCTGCGCTCTCATAAAATGCTCATGAGGGTTTGATTTGCCCTCTATTGAGCTTTTGCTTTGTAAAAATGCTTTTTCCATGGCTTAATCCTTAGTATCTAAAAATTGAATGTCTTTGACTTGGACCTCAGTGATATAGTGTGTCTGACCTTCTTTTTTATAGCTCCTGGTTGCATTCCTGCCTTCGATATAGACATTGCTTCCTTTTTTTATGTATTTTTGACACGCCTTTGCTCTTGCATTGAACGCAACAATGTTATGCCATTCAACTTTTTCTTTAAAACCACCATCACCGTCAGGATAGTTTTCGTTTGTGGCAAGGGTAAATCTTGTCATGGATTTTCCTTCATTTTCGATTGACTCCGGATCTTTCCCAAGTCGTCCAACTAAAATTATTTTATTAACTCCCATTTTATTAATCTCCTTGTTTTAAGTTGTTTAAATCGCTTCCTTCCGAATTAACCGTAGCAGTGGTTTCGGGCGGTGGGGGTTGATTTGCAGCCCTTAAATTGGCATATGTCCCGCCTAAAAACGACTGCTTACTCATTTGTGGTTTGCCGATATTATCAGCAACGGTTCTGGCTCCTGCAGCAGCAATGTTTTTTATCGCACTCCCAATACCACTTCCAATACCTCCACCACCTTCAGATGCTTTCGTGGCTTCCCGTAAAACAGCCATTGATTTTGCTACTCCGCCAGCAGCACCCATAGCCAGGCCAGCACCACCAGCAAGGACACCGGCCGTCATAGCTAAACCCGAGCCTATTATACTAACTGGATTTGAACCAAATTGACCGCCAGACAAAATACCGCTTATCATGGTCGGGATCATCATCATGAGCGCAAGCAGCAAGCCTAAACCCATAACCAAGGCAACCACTTCTTTCAATACAAATTGAGCCGGGGGAATGTTCGCCCAACCCACAAAAAGAGTCACCGCCATTGCTGAGATAAGATTAACCACCATGAGTTTTAATCCGATAGAGACGATATATCTTATAAAAGACACCGCAAAATCTTTGGTCCACATAGAACCACCAAAACCAAGCATAATTTGACCGGCAGCAATACCTATATAAAGCTCTAAATATGTGACGATCATGATTGCAGCCATACAGACTCCAACTACCAATAAAACAATTGATGCAACCCCCATCATCCATGTATGAGCTTTCATTACGGACAACTTACCGACAGCTAACATATATGTGTCGAAACAATGTTCTAATAATGAAGCCGGATCAATTCCACCAGACCCGCCTATCACGCCAGAACCGATCTGTGTAAACGAATCAACAATCGCCCACATCCAACCCCTACCGTGGATTAAGATAGCCCAAAAGAAACCAAGAAATAATATTTTTTGAACAAGGTTTGTTGCAAAGTCGTAAAAATCACCGTTTTTTAGAATCAATATGATTGCCATGTAGGTCAGATCTAACGTTGCTAATGCCCAAAATAACCATTGTGCTCTTGCGGTAATAAAGGGAATCCAGTTATCAGCCGCCAGCTTAAATTGTGGTAGTAGACCTTGCGCGATATTATTTTTAGGAGCAATAGCACTTGCTGGCTCTACTAAACAAACCAACACCAGAAACAGTAAAAATAAAGTTATTACCGATTGCCTTTTCATTATTGCACCTTAAGGTTTTATAACTGTATTATCGTTGTGGTTTACGTCGTTTCCATCCCACTGAATATCGTCTTCAAGGTTTGCTTTATTTTTACAAATATTTAGTTGTTCTTCTAAGCTTATAATTTGTGCTTTTAACTCAGCCAACTCTTTTTCTGACGGCTTAATGCAGCCAGAAAAAGAAAGAATTGATATAATTAAAAAAACTACCGCTATTTTCTTCATAATTCCTTCCTTTATGGTGTTATTATCGTATTATCATTGTGGTTCACGTCGTTTGGATTCCGTTGATACAAATCTTGACGATACATATCCGTCGCTTCGTCTTCAGCTTTTTGCTGAGATAAATAAACGCTTTGGGTCTGTGCTTGTGAAGCTGTTAAAAGTTTTAATTGGTCCATTTTTGCAGCCATTGCCAGCGCGATTTCGTTACCAACCTGGATAGCTGCTTTTTGCCCTGCTGCGCTTTGGGAGGCCTGATTTAATGTCTGCAGAATCTGGGCTTCACTTTGTATATTGCTTACACTGAAGTTTGAAGCTTTTAAGGATGCTTCACATTGATCATATACAGAATCACGCCAAAATTGTTGTTGATTTGCATAATTATTGCCTTGAAACAATGTTGCATAATTGGGGTGCAATTGTTGAAAATACGTATCAACACTGCCAATGGTATAGCTTAGCTGTGTTGCATTATCTATCACCGTTTTTAGCTGCATAATGGTTGCCATGGCATTTTGAAACGGATTGCTGATCATGTTTTGTGTGTTTGTTATCATGTTTTGATACATGCTTAACTGGTTGGTAATCTGAGTGATCTGGTTTTGTACCGCTGTGGCCTGTTCAACGTATGATGCCATCAACTGTATATTGTTTAAAATCTGTGTAATTTCTGTTGAACCTCCAAACCCTGCCACAGAACCCGCATGTGAATTACAGGCAACTATAAAAACAATATAAAACGGGAGAAGTTGTTTTAATATTTTGGCCATAATTCCCTCCAATTTTTAGAGTGTCGTTGGATAAAAGCATCAAGCTCTGTCTTGATATGTTCGCCTGCGCGACCTACCCAGGCAAGCGTATATGGATCAAGGTTAAAATTGATCAATCGTTTCCCCTGCCCTGCCTGTACTATGTAGTAGTCACGCTTGGGTATGGCTGTGCTGACAATGTTTAGTTCCGCGCTGTTCAGGCCAAGTCCCATATAATGCCGGGCCGATGTTTCGTTTTTTGCCGAACTGTTAGGCAAGAACACTTTTGTAAAACAAGACTCGTCAAGCACATCAATAATGCCGGAGTTTACCGCATCACTGATCGACTGCGTGGCAAAGACAACTGAACAATTTCTTTTTCTTAATACCTTGAGCCATTCTTTCAATTTTTCACGGAACGTGTTGTTGCCTAAAACAATCCAACCCTCATCGAGGCTTAAAACTGTTGGATTTCCATCAAGGTCATTTTCGATTCTATGAAAAATATAGAGCAGGACCGGCAGCATGTATTTTTCATCGAGCCTCATAAGGTGTTCAAGCTCGAATATAGAAAAATCAGACAAGGATAAGTTGTCTTCTTCATTATCGAGCATGTCGCCTAAAACCCCCTGCCCTGTATAAGAATCTATGCAATTTCTTAAGTCTGTGTTTTGTAAAAGAACTTTAAAATCTGTCAGGCTTCTCATGTCTGATTCTTTTAACAGTTTCATTGCCTCTACAATGTCGCCAGTCTCTTGAGGTGTCGTGTCTCTTTTTAGCTGTAATTGAACCAATATAGAAACCCAATCAACAGCCCATTGAAAATCCTGCGCAGAATCAATGTTTTTAAGAGGGCTGAACTGCAATTGCGATGATTTACCGGCCAGGTCATAATGATCCCCTTCAACACCTTTTGTTAACGTATAAAGGCTGTATCCCTTATCAAATGCATATACCTTTGCATTTTTAAACGCTCTGAACTGTGCCAGGATCAAGCCGATCAGGGTTGATTTGCCGGCACCGGTAGGACCGAATATCAATGTATGCCCCACATCCCCAACATGCAGGTTAAACCTAAACGGCGTGATCCCCTCAGTTGAGGCATGCATTAATGAGGGAGTTCCTATTGGGAATTCCGGGTGGGGGCAGTGTCGCAACCCTGCCCAGATACTTGTTGTGGGCAATATATCAGAAAGCACCATCGTAGATATTGGCATTTGCCTCAAGTTATTGGAGATGTTACCCGGTAAGCTCCCTAAAAATGCATCAGCTGTGTTGATGTCCTCCACACATGAGGTAAAACCTGTTTCAGACAATATGCGTTGAACCATTGTTGCATTTTCAAAAAGAATTTCGCTGTCATGGCCGATTAAAGTAATAGTGCAGGTATGAAGACCGTAGGACACCAGACCGGATTCTATCTCTGAATAAGCAAGCCCCGCCTCTTCTGTCATGGCTACGGCATCCTGGTTGATCGGTCCTTTAGCTGTGTTGGCAAACTGGTCCCGCATCCCTCTTATTTTTTGCTGCCATTTTCTTTGCTGTTTCTTTGTAATCGAAATAGCTGTTTCCCTTGGCAGCATAATAAACCTGTGCGAAAGCCTATATTCACACGGCAATTTATCCAATGCTGACAATATGGCCGGGGTACTTTCGATGGGATAACCGTTGACGGAAACGCAGATAATATTTTTATTGCCCAGGACGGAAATCAAGCCCGGTTCAAAATTTTGCACACCAAATAATGATGTAATGTGCATGGGTGTTTGCGGGATATTAATATTCATGTATTGCCCTGTCAGGCAATAATTAATGTAATTTACCAATTCATCATTGTGGATTGACTGGTCAAACTCGTTCAAAGTGAAAATTGAACACATTTTATCAAGCCTGAGAACACTTTTTAAATTTTCTTCCAGAACATATAATTTTTCTTTAAAAAAATTAAGGTTCTTTGTAAATGTACTCTCTTGTATGGCCCCTTCTGGAGTGTCATACATTAAATCGGTTAATTTTTTTTCTCTGATTTTGGGGGGAACATAGGTGATTAAAAAGGCATAGGTTGTTTCTGAATGGACCCCGCCTTCAAACATTTTTCTTCTTATGTTGTCTATGTTCCTTGTGATTGGATCAGGGAAAAATCGTTTCTCCGGAGATGGATACTGAGTTGCCGGTGTTCTTATCGCATCTATCTGGATTACAAAATTTTCGCCAAGATTTTTAATCGTGTCATTTAGAATGGCGCTTCGGCCTTCTAACTCAGCCGTTGTAAACGCCTGAATATCATCACCCTGGAAAAAAAACCCTGATAGCAAAGTTCCTTCGTTTGTTAAAATAATACCATCATCAACCAGGGCGGTATAGTTTAGCAATTCGGAAAAACTTTGAGACTTATCTTTCTTTTTGAGTGTGATAAACTCTTTTTCGGTAAAATTGAAAAAGAAATTAACCAACACAATTAAGCAAATTCCGAATAAAAATATATAGAAAATATTCATTATAAAAACCTATAAATTGAAGGTTTTGACATATAGAGTTTTCTTAATTTTATATGTCTTAAATAAATCGTGACCATAATAGGGTCTTTTTTTGCCATACGTCTTAAGATCCCAACGCCGATGAAGGCAACACCAATTGCCAGCAAAATTAAGTATATGCTTATGGTGATTGCCATTACCGTACAGATCATACCCAACGCTATCAAAGGGACGCGCTCACAACCGGCTATTAAAGCCGGTCGTGTCAACGCGCGGGCAATTCTAATCCTACGCATTAGATAATTGCCCCTGCCCCTGCCACTGCCGGGAAGAAAACAGCAAGTGCATTCTGTGCTGTAACCAGAAGACCTAATACAAGCACAACATACGATCCTCTTTTGGCAAATTCATTGAATTCTCCACCGAAAATTAACATCCCGCCCGTAATCATGATAGCGATCAAAGCGATACCAAAAGCAACAGGTCCGGTAAGGGATGTTCTAAGAGTTGTGATGGGCGCTTCCCAGGGCAAACCGGTTGCGGCAAAAACTGCACAGGTTACGATTACGGCCAAGAGGTTTAATCCGAGAATCAATAAAATTTGTTTTTTCATGTTCAATTCCTTATTATTAAGTTTATAAAAATTTGACTTCCTGATTGTTAATCAAGTCAGTCAGGTTATAGGTGCCTTTTGAAAAAGCCTGTAGACTATAAAACTCCTGAATTTTTCTTTTGTTTCCCGCTTTTTTAAAAAAAATGATTTTATCAACTGTTCTTGAAATCAGACGTTGGCATTTATTATTAAAGGCAATTTGGCATAAATCCTCAAGCCGTTGAATAGCATCCAGTGCAGAGTTGGCATGCAGAGAAAAAACACCTCCCTTATGCCCGGTGTTCCATGCTTGGAAAGCTTCTCTTGCCTGGTCTGCTTCCCGGATCTCGCCAATAATAATTCGTTTAGGGGACAATCTGAGCATGGTTTTAATACAACTGCCCAGTGGGTTGTTTCTATTTGAAATCATCTTGAAGGTGTTCGGGGCGTTTGACTGTATTTCGTCTACATCTTCACAGATCACTAACCGGTCATGGGGAAATTGTTTGGATGTTTGGTCAACATATGCATTGATGAAAGTTGTTTTGCCTGTGCCGGTTCCACCAGCAATCAAAACATTGTCATAATTTTCAATTGAATCCTGCAGTAATGTGATCATTGCAAAATCCAAGATTTTATCATTCAGATAATCTTTGAATGTTAATATACGAGTAGCTTTCTTTCTGATTGAAAAACCTGGGCCCGGTTTTGCTACAGGCGGTAAAACCCCTTCAAATCTTGCCCCAAGAAGAGGAAGTTCACCACCGATGGTGGAAGAATTTTTATTGGCAACCTCATTAAGTGAGGTTGCTACGGTTTTAATAATAGACTCTCTGGCCTGGGGGGTGAGAACTGCAATTTTAGTTATGTCTGATATATCCAATCGCTCAATCCAAACATTACCATCCGGGTTGACATTGATGTCGGTTACGTTGGGGTCGTTGAGAGCACTCATGATGGTGGGACCAAGCTCTTTTTCGAGTTTTTTAATAATTCTTTGCTGCTGTGTGTTGGCAGTTGGAAACGGTGTTATATCTATATAAGTGTTCATTAACGCTTGATTTCTCCGGATAAAAAAGCATATAAATCATTATTGTTAAGAAAATGTATTTATATATTCAATGTGTCTATATAAATACATATTGAATATATAATGTCAAATGCTTTTTATATTATGCCCTATATTATTAAATTGAATGAGCTGCTCCTTCGTCACCAATTAAAATTAAACAGACAGATATCTATGTCTGAAATTGCTGCTGCAACAGGAGTTTCCCGCCCCCAACTTTCAAAACTAAGAACAAATCCAACCGAAAACACCACCATTAAAACCATTGAAAAATTATGTATTTTTTTTGATTGCAGCCTTGATGACATATTAGAATTCGATCCTCCTTTAAAAATTAATAAATAAAACTAAATTGCTTCTACACAGCACCCTAAAAATTCAAGTCGGTAACCATTACCGAATTGCTCGATCAGATCTGCTATTGTCTCTTTGCATTTGATAAGTTCTGTTTCATCAATTATATAATCTGGATTGTCTGTTGCCAGTGCATCAATCGCTGTCTCTCGATCTGTTAAAATTTGCGTATCAAGAGGTGTTCCTAACTTGGCTTTTCTTTCAGGGGATATAGTCATGATAATTATCTGACTATCTATAATGAGTTCTTTCTGGCTGTGAGATAAGACAATACAAATATGTGGTTTTGGTGATTTTATTAAAAGGGCAAATTTTTGACTTTTTATGTATTCTTCAGCTTTTTCAGACTCAACAAACTCATTATGATAAATATTAAGAATGTAATACCCCGCTCCCCATGTTGTAACCGGAACGTGTTTTTTTGTTTTTTTAATCATCATATCTCCTAAAAAATTTCATTTGTTAATTTTTTTTCAGAGATCATTGCACAGTTAAATTTTTTTTGAGTCTTTCCTTGACGAACTGACCACAATTTCTTACCGAATTGACCACAATATTTTTATTTTTTAGTGATTTAAGTGGGTTATGGAATTGGAAGGTGAAATTATTTCCCGACGAAATGACCACAATTTTCCAACGAATTGATCAAAAGTGAAGAAAAAATCACCTTTTTTTCAATAATTAAAGAAGCAGGTGTCTAAAAAAAAATAAAAAGAAAAAGAATCATTCTTCTATTTGGGCGTAGCCATTGTTAACCATTACGTCAATAATTTTGGTAGAAACAGAAATTTTTTCTCCATCCACGTTGACTAAATACTTCTTTCTATTTTTATAGTCCTTATTAATCTTTACGATTTTATTAGGGTTTATTAAGCAGGATCTATTTACCCTGATTAAATCCTTATGAAAAAAACACTCTATGGTTTTTAATGATGAATTTAAACTTATGCTATCATCGTTTTTATCTTCGTAAAGAAATGCTACTTTATCTTTCGAGCGTATGAATCGTATATGGTTTTTCAAACTGGCGATTGTAAAAATGTCTTTTATAAAATCTATATCACTCACAAGCCTTCTAAAACCTTTAATGATAATCTCGGCCTGAGCCTCAAGATTTTTAAAGTACTCTATGTCAACAGGGGATACATCAACCTGAGTTTTAATGATAATAATAAAATTATTAATTTCCTTAAGATTGAGAATGATAAAGCCGTTTTTAACAATACCGTTTGAACGCCATTGGTCAAAAACCTTAATGCACTCTTTTTTATTTGAATTTGTACATTTTACCAATCGTTCATTTAAAAAAGTTGCCGCCATTTCTACTATTGGATCAGCAGTGACATATGTAAAAACTTCCTTGGTAAGCTTGTCTACGTTTTTGAACGAGCATGTTTTATTTGCGAAGTCTCTTAGGTTAATTAGACGGTCTTTTGCTTTTGACGTAGCAAATTGACTTCTTACTCTGGCTAATAGTTCTTCTTTTGTAAAAGGCTTTGTTAAATAATCATTGCCGCCCAATGAAAAGCCTTGAACAAGATCAGTCACTTGATTTTTTGCAGTGATAAAAATCACAGGCATTTCAAAATGAGAATATTTCTCTCTAATATCTTTGCAAACAGTAAACCCGTCTATTTCTGGCATCATGACGTCAAGCAAAATGAGATCTGGTTTATGGTCTTTTAAATACTCAATTGCCCCTTGCCCCGAATTACATTGATGCACTTTATATTTAGCCATTGTTAAATAATCGGTGACAACTTTTAAATTAAGAGGTTCATCGTCAACAACAAGGATCTGTTGGCCGTGTAATTCCGGTGCAATCTCTGAAATAACCTGAGCCTCATTGGTATAATTCAACATCCTCGGTAGCTGCATTGATTCATTTTGAATAGTTTTAGAGCCTGAAGGCATGGTAAAACCAAATCTTGACCCTTTACCGAATACGGATTCTAAAAAAACTGAACCACCATGAAGCTCAACTAATGATTTTGAAATACTTAATCCAAGCCCCGATCCTGTGACCATATGCTCTACTTGCTCAAATCGTTTATAAATTCGTCTTTGGTCTTTAGTTGAAATCCCTATGCCTGTATCTGTAACAGCAATATGAATCATATCTTTTTTTTTTGTTGCTGAGATCTCAATAGATCCCGACTCCGTAAATTTGCAAGCGTTGCTCACAAAATTTTGAATAATCTGGTAAAGCCGATTAGAATCAGCATGAACAAAAAAAGTATCTGGATTAATAGAATTTATTAGTTCAACAGGTTTGTTTTTTAACAATGGTTGAGATACGCTAACAACAACACTTACAACCCTATTTAAGTCAAATGATGTTAGGTTGAGTTCGATATCTTGATTTTTTAATCGCTGAGCATCTAAAATATCGTTAACGAGTAAAGATAGACGCTGTGCGCTATTAATGATTATGGAAAGATTTGATTTTGTTTCTTTATTTAATTCTCCTGCAATACCATCTTTTAAAGCATCAGCTATTCCCATTATGCCATGTAAGGGTGTCTTTAATTCATGGGTGGTGTTTGAAAGAAATTCATCTTTGAGGCTGCTCAACCTGTTCAATTCGATATTTTGATTAGATATCTCTGCTCTGCTTTTTGCAAGAGCCTTATAAGCTTCGGACGATTTAATCGAGGTAAGAAAGGATTGAGTTAATAAGAAGAACAAATAACTTGGGACAAAAATACTAACAGAAGATATCCGGTTATCATAAATAATTTCACCCGCTAATCCAATCGTGAAGACTATTACACCAGACAAGGCAACTATAGAACCTTTCATCTTCATTTTCACAGCGGTTGCTGTTTGCATAAAAATAGATGCGAATATTATAATAATAAAAAGTTTATAGTATGATAGTAACCCTACATAAATAAATGCAGGTAAAAATAAAACACAGGCAATAAATATTCCCCATATAATTTTTACAGGCCGTAATAAAATTTCAGAATATTTTGTTGGATAAAGCGAATGGTTAAATATAAAAAAAGTTGGGCCAACACTATACGTAGTTATAAAGCCGACCTTAAAAAGTATCCACCAATCCAGATTAATGAAAAATAAAGAGAATAAAAACCGCTCACTTCGTAGAAAAAAATAGAGAAAAGTGCATATACAAATAACTATAAAATGAATGTTCGAATAATCTTTCTTATTAAGCCAAAATAAATAAAAATGGCTGATTGTCATAAAACCAACCAATCCTAACACCATAGCTTCTATAAAAATTTTTAATTCACGATAACTTTGAATATCTTTGTACTTTCCAAAAGAGATTGGCAGCCGAACACCACCATTGTTCATGCGGTAACTCGATACGTGTAAAGTGATATTATGCACACCTTCAGTCAAATAAAGCTCTTCAACGTAATTACGGATTTCGGGTATTTCACTATCTCGATTTGTACCAACCGTGCCATTCTCCCCAATGAGAACATCATCAATCCATAGTTTATGGGCTATCTGAATTATTGGAACATAAATCGCATATCTTTCGGCCTCTTTAATTTTTATTTTTAACCGGTATGTTGCATGACCATATTTATCTTTATGCTTCCAGTTATCTAAGATGTTTCGATATAGTTTTTGTTTAGGGTCTTCAGATTCACCAGGAGACAATAATTTGTTCCAATAAAACTCCCATTCGCCATTTAAATAAACAAAGCCCTCGTCCTGAAAAGACCAATCTGTAAAATCAATTATTCCTTTTTCGGCTACCGGCATATGGGGTGGTGCATAAACATTATTGCCACCAGATAAAAAGGCCAACAAAATAGCTATAAGTGAAAAGGCTTTCATCTTGGTTTTACAATCGTTTCAAGGTCAATTTAATTGATTTAGAATAGAATCCCAAACTTGGCCCCAGGCAAAGTAGAAATAGTGATCCTTGGCCTTTTGAATGGTGCTGTGGGAAATATTGTTTTGTCGGCTAATGGCATAAAGCTGTTCTATCGGATACCAGGTATCGTGGGTCGATATGTATGTATGAATTATATCTTTGTGAAAAATATAATTTGATATCGTATTATGCCCCGGTATGTAAAAATCCTCTAAAAAATCTCCTATTTTAACATGATTGGAAAGCGTGTTAAGGCTTGATTTTAGATCATTCTGATACCAATAATCAAGATCGAACCATTGTTCATCATGTAATAATTCTGATAGCAGATCTGGATCATTTGAAAATTTGCTTATAGACGTAATAAATTCATTTTGGGAGCCAATTTTGTACATATAGCGAATAGATGCTCGAAAGTCCAAACTAGGTTCAATTAAAAATAATTTTTCAATATTAAGAATTTCATAATTTAATTGAAGCAGCGCACTTGTACCGAAACTGTGTCCAACACCGATAAGAGGTACGGATAAAAGCTTATATTTATGCAAAAAATAGTAAAGGTCTTCTATTGCAGCCTTCATAGATATTTGCCCACCGGATTTCCCGTGGGTTCTCGGATTGTACTGAACAACTGAATAGCCCATGTCGGTAAATTTTTTGACGGGCATCATGAAAACTCTAGTGTTACCACCTATCCAGGGCCATACGATTATACATTTTTTTTCAAAATCTGATCTATCTACGATGATATCAAGTTTTGTATTATCTTTAACTTTAAACATTGTTGGTATTGTTTTGATTCCCCTATTATTTTTTTAGCCTCTCCAATTCCCATATTTACTGTTTAGTGTCAACAACTATTAGACGTAACTGTTTGATTTTATGGTATTATGCATAATTTTGGGTGCAAATTGTATATTTTTATGTGCAGTTTTTTATACTGGCCAGGGCAGCTCTCACCAGATCCCGACCAGGTCCGGGAATGAAATACTATCAAATGGGTGTTGACGATCTAAGGTGAGGATCCACTTCACGGATTTTCATCTTAGGTGATCAAGCCTTTTTAAAAGCTTAAAAGATTTATGATGAAAAAAGACTCTTAAATAATCCGTTTTACGGATTTAAATAAGTCTTTTTGCCTGATCGGTTACCACCTCCTTTAAACCCCTTAATTTATTGCTCCACTCTTTCCTGCAAAGAATAAAAAAACATTTTTTTTGAACTGCATAAAAAAATATTTCCTGCCCTTCATAATCAGGGTTTTTTTCTTTTCCGTCTCTCCCTGCACAATCTTACTGCAAGTGGGTTCAGGAGGTTAAGTTTTTTTAAACTAAGAAAGGGCTTTTTGAGGGATTATCCCTCTGGGAGCAAGGTTTTAAAAACCTTAACTAACAGGAATCAACAACTAAAAAGGAGTGTGGCAGATGGAAGCAATCAAAGAATTGACAAACCAACAACTTATCGAAAGAGCACCTTCAATCGGAGCTATTAAACCTTACTGCGAAGTATCAGAAAGGTATTCTTTTGTTCCTACAACCAAAGCAATTAATATCTTGCGTGATTCTGGTTGGGTTCCCGTTATGGCAGGACAAACAGGGGTAAGAATTCAGGAAAAGAAAGGATTCCAAAAACATTTAGTAAGATTCACACGCCCGGACCTGATTGTAAATGGTCACAGAATGGATCTTTTACTTTACAACTCACATGATCGTGGGTGCGCTTTTCAATTGATTGGTGGTGTTTTTCGCTTTGTTTGTGCAAATGGAATGATTGTTGGTGATCGTATAGCCGAATACAGTCATAAACACATTGGTTTTAGTCCTGAAATACTGGCCGATTACTCTTTACGAGTAGGTCAGCATATTGAACAAACAGCCGGTGTTATTGAAGATTGGCAAACAATTAATATGACAGAAATTGAAAAAGGAATCTTTGCTAAAGCTGCCCACCAATTGATTTATGATGAACCAGAAAAAGCCCCTATTGAATCGCAACAATTATTAAGTATCCGCAGAACTGAAGACAGAAATAAAAACGATTTATGGACAACTTTTAACACTGTCCAGGAGAACATAATAAAAGGCGGGTTATATGGCCGTAGTGAAAAAGGCCGAAGAATTAAAACAAGGGGCGTTAAATCAATCGACAGAGATAAAAAGCTCAATAAAGCCCTTTGGATTCTTACAGAAGAAATGAAAAATCAAAAACAATAATAAACACCCTGCCCTTGCCGGAATTTACCGGTAAGGGCTTGCAGAATACAATTAACTTTTAGGAGAGAAATCATGGCAATCTTAAACAAAGTACAGTTAATCGGAAATCTCGGAAATGACCCAGAACTTAAAGGGAAAAAAGATAATGAGGTTATTAGTTTTTCTGTAGCAACAAAGGATACACATAATCCTGATGCTGCCCCGGAATGGCACAAAATCGTCGCATTTAAAAAACAAGCTGTCACTATTGCAGAGCACATGAAAAAAGGCAGTGCTATTTATCTGGAAGGCCGTCTTAAAACAAAAAAATATGAAAAAGATGGTCACACATTCTATTTAACTGAAATTATGCTTAATCATTTTCAGTTTATTTAATCAAACATATTATGTCCTTTCTTGGTCTCCCTGGAGAGGACACAATAAAAAAAGGATAAAACTATGGATGAATTTATTAAACAATTATCAAGCCCTGATATGCTTGAAACTTATTCAATAATTTGGATTAGTTTAAAAGAAGTTGTTGGTTTTTTTTTTAATACAGAGTTACCCGGGCCAGTTACTCGTAGTGTTTTTTTTAATCGCCTATTAAAAGAAAGGCCGGACAAAACAAATTATTACTCAGATAATTTGTTTAAAAATTGCGATTACGGTGGTTATAGAT
>JAHJLN010000241.1 GCA_018821715.1 Pseudomonadota bacterium
CCCGGGGGCTTTGCCCCCCGCACCCCCAGGATTTATCGCTTTAGGGAACAAAGCATTTAATTGATAAAAAATCCGTTATACGGATCCTTTTATCAGTGTTTTATAATATGCTTTTGCCGAGCTTTTTGCTTCTGATCGGAGATGCTGCAGATTGTTAAAAAAATAAAAGCTCCCGGGATCAGGAAATAAATATAAAAACAGCTTTCTTATCCTGAAAATTTTATATAAATTAGATTTCGTTAATTGACGATTTCTCGACTGCGGGTTTTAATTTTTATAAAAATTATTACATCTTTTTCATATCTTTTAACTAATTAAAAAAAACATATTAAATTTGTATCGGTTTATAAAAAACCCTTGACAGCAAAGGAAGATCTTGATATCGGTCTATGTATTCGATATACAAAGGAGCAACTATGAATAAACAAAGAGGTTTTATAGGGGCCATATCAAACTACAAAGGTGGCACCGGCAAAACCGTCACTTCTGTTAGTTTATCTGCTATCCTTGCGATAAAAGGAAAAAAAGTTCTTCTCGTCGATAATGACCCTCAAAGTGATTCAACAAGAGCGCTTATTCAGGATCAATCTGTTATTGAAAACTGTATGTATGATCTTCTTGATCCGGATTCAGAAAAAAAACCGAATCTTCAGGACTGTATTTATCCGACAATTCATTCCAACCTGGACATTTTACCCAATATTTCTGAAACAAGCGGTCTGGAAATACCACTATCAATAAAATTTCCGGAAAGCAACTACACTTTAAGAAACCAGATATACGATTATGTCACCAATTACTATGATTATATTTTAATAGATTGCCCCCCTACCCTTTCTGTTTTTGTTTCAAATGCTTTATATTGTGCGGATTTTGTCATGATTCCTATGATGGCGGGCTCCGGGAACAGCCTGGAGGGCATAAAGGGAGTTTTAGAGTTGATGGAATCCGTTAAACAAGGAGGAAATCCAAATCTAAAATTCTTAAAAATTCTGATTAACAAGATTGATAAGCGAAAGTCTGCCCACAAAGCCAATATGGCCAATGCTGAAAGACGATTCGGAAAAGAAAAAATATTTACATCCACCATTCCCACCTCCTCTGATTTTGAAACCATTGAGGCTATGCGTAAAACGACTATTTTTAGTTATTCTCCAGGTTCAAAGGGTTCTGTCGCTTTTAGAAAATTATCCGTTGAGTTTTTGAAGTTTTTTGAAACCGCCAAAAAAGCCGAGGGATGATATAATATATGGCCGAGAAAAAGAAGCGCCTGAGTTTAGCTGCACGAATAGCTCAAGAAAATTTAGCCAATACGCCAAAAGAGGAAAGAATTAACGAACAAACCATTATTTCTTTTCTTTCTCCTACTGATAAAACCCCTGAAAAACCGGAAGTCCTTAAAATTGATCCCCTACCCCAAAAAAGCTCTCAAAAAACAGAAATTATTAAAGAAGATACGGTCAGGTCAAGGTCAGGTCAAGGTCAGGTCGATACAGGGTTGACCCAGGGTCGTCCAAAGGGCGATACTGTATCACCTAAAGATCAGGTCACGGTCAAGTCTGTATCAGGTCAGGGTCAGGTATCAAGTATCAGGTCAGGGTCAGGTCAAGGTCAGGTATCAAGTATAGGGTCAAGGTCAGGTCAGGGTCAACTTGATACTGAAAAATCTATTTTTAATAATGATTTAACTGAATGTATTTTAGCACCGCAGCAACAAAACATATATACCTGGTTCTTGAATAACGGAATAACCGGATATTTCAACAAAGGCCAAATACAAAGAGATACAGGTATTAATCACCCTACTATAAGAAAAAGCATTGCCAAATTATCAACTCTCAATATTATTGAAATTTCAGAATATGATCCTGTTTCAAGACACCAGAAATACAGATTGAATCCTCAAATTAAAATCAATATTTTATCAGGGTCAGGTCAAGGTCAAATATCAGGTATCAGGTCAGGGTCAAGTATAGGTCAAGTATCAAGTATAGGGTCAGGGTCAGGTCAAGGTCAACTTGATACCGAAAAACCTCTTTATAAGATAGATAGAAAGATTTTAAAGAATCTATCTATCTATTTAGATAATTCAGATTACTGGAAAGGGCAGGGGTTAACCATTAAAAAATGCGAACAACTGATTAACGAAATTGATTATTGTGATTCTGATTTTTTATTGACCCAATTACAATTTGGAGAACATTCAAAAGATGTAACCAACTCTGATCGGCCCATAAGTTATTTTAGAACCTGTCTTTTGTCCGGAGGACTTGAAAGGCCGAAAGATTTTGAACTTCCTGAAGAAAAAGCAATACGGATCAAAAAAAAGGAAATTGAGGATCAGGAAAAATTTTTGGCTGAACAGGAAATTATCAGAAAAAAAGAAAAAGAGCTGGCCGATAAACAAACCTTTAATGAACTGCTTAAAGACAGGGAAGGTGTTGATTTTTTAATTAATCAAATAGAAAAAAGATTTGTAACAGCAGCAACAAAAATTTCAATCAAATTATTCAGGGAGAAGGGCAAAATAGATTCAAAACTGGAAAGGGCACTTGAAAGAGAATTAAACATGAGTGACAGTGAGTAAGGTTTTTATGGATTTATTGGAAGAATTACATAAGTCACAACCCACATTAAAAAATATATTAAAATCCCATTTAAATGACATAAAAAAAGGACTCGATGAAGGATATACAAAGAAAAAAATCTATAAAATATTTAAAGAAGAAAAAATAATTCACTGTAATTATCCGTATTTCATCGTTCAATTAAATAAAATTATTCAGAATTAAAAAAGAGTTAAATCAGAAAAAAACTGATATTCAGGCCCAAAAAAGATGTCACTATTAAAAAAATTACATAAAATTCAACCGGGATTGAAAGGGGTTATAAAAAGCTATTTAAAAGACATAAAACAAGGACTTGATGAAGGATATACAAAAAAGAATATATACAAACTGCTTGAAAAAGAAGGGTCAATAAATTGCCAATATTCGCATTTTATAAGAACCTTGAATATTCTTTTAAATGAAAACAATAATTTTAAAAAACCATCATCCGGCAGTATTTTAAAAAAGAAATCATTTATAATGCAAGAAATTGATGATGCCGACCTCAAATAATAAAATTCACATATTATTACAACAGCAGGCAGATATAGGGAAAAAATACATATCTTTTTTATTGAAACAATATCTGGCTGAAAAAAGTGATATAAATTATTTTTATATCCAGGAGAAAAATACAAGCTTCTGGGATGAAATATTTAACAGGTTTTTTACAACAAAAAAGGCCATTTTTATAATAAGTGTCAATTCTTCCTGTTTCTTTTATTTTAAAAAATATTTAGAGGAAACCAATCTTTTAGAATCTATTGATGAATCAGAAAACAATATTTTTAACCATTGCGTTTTTTCTCCCGGCCGGAAAGGGGAGGGCGCTAAAGAAACACTTGAC
>JAHJLN010000242.1 GCA_018821715.1 Pseudomonadota bacterium
AGTGATAATATCTTTTTCATAGTTATTTAACAGGCAGGGCCTGAGGGTTCCCCTTGACGTCAGTCTCAGCCGATTGCATTCACTGCAGAAATGAGAGCTGATAGGGGTGATAAAACCGACAATCCCCTTTGCCCCTTCAATTTGGAATTTTTTTGCAGGACCGTCATTGAGACCGCGTTTAATGGGGATAAGTTTTCCGAATCTGGATTCGATTTTTTCCATTACTTCCCTGGTCAATATCTGCTGTTGTTTTTCAACGGCTGAATCTCCCATGGGCATGTACTCAATGAACCGGATATGGAAAGGATGCTCCAATGTCAGGGCAGTGATATTTTCAATCTCATTATCATTGATCCCCCTTAAAATGACTGAATTGATCTTTACAGGGGATATCCCGAGTTCATGGGCCACAAAAATAGTGTTCCAGACCTCTTTGAAGCGATCTCTGCCGGTGATCCGGGCAAATTTAACAGGGTCCAGGGTATCCAGGCTGAAATTCAGCCGTTTGATGCCAAGAGCGATCAGCTTTTTTATTTTTTCCCGGGTCAGCAATGACCCGTTGGAGGTAATGGAAATATCCTTAAGGCTTTCTATGGCACACAGTTTTTCCAGGAATGAAAAGATATCCTTTCTGACAAAGGGCTCTCCACCGGTAATCCTGACCTTTGTTATGCCAAGTTCACAGGCAAGCCTGGTAATCTTTAGGATTTCCTCATACCGTGCAATTTTGTCATGGTCAATCACTGTAAACGGTGAAGCGGGAATGCAGTATCGACACCTGAAGTTACATCGGTCAGTGACGGATATGCGAAGATAATTAATGGACCGGTTGCCGGCAATCATTTTTTATGGTCTGCTTTCATAATATGTCAGCAAAGAATCCACAAGCCCTTGAATCGTATACGCTTCGGCTTCAATATCCGGCTCTATCCCAAGAGATCTTGCCGTTTCTGAAGTGATAGGACCAATGCTGACCGTTACAACATTTTTTAATAGTTTTTCAGCGTCTTTTGATTCAAGCTGGGACATGAAGTTGGACACCGTGGACGAGCTGGTAAAGGTGACCGCATCAATCTCATTGTTTTCCAGAAGTGAGATCAGCTCATCTTTCGCGCCGGTATAAAGTTGGGTTTCATAGGCCGTCACTTCATCCACGCACGCCCCCATTTTTGTCAATTCTTCCGGCAGAATGGTTCTGGCGATTTTCGCCCTTGGCAGCAGTACTTTCTTGTTTTTAATTTCAACCATTGAAAATGCATCAATCACACTTTCAGCCCTGTAAGTGTCCGGCAGAATATCGCTGATAATGCCATACTCCTTGAGCCGCTCCTTGGTTACAGGACCGATACAGGCAAATTTAAGATGCCCCAGCACTCTTACATCTTTTCCCATATCAAACAAGGTATCAAAAAAGAACTTAACCCCGTTGACACTGGTAAAGATCAGCCAGTCATAATCTGTTATGTTTTTTATGGATTTTTTTAAAGGGGCGATATCTTCGGGCGGTGCAATTAGGATGGTTGGAATTTCAATGCAGCGGGCGCCAAGTTTGGAGAGCTTTGATACAAGATCGCTTGCCTGGGCGCGGGCCCTTGTAACCACAATTTGTTTTCCAAATAAGGGCTTTTTATCAAACCAGGCAAGTTCCTGTCTTAAAGAGACCACATGACCGATAACAATAATGGCCGGTGATTTGAGTTTGGCAAGTGTTACCCGTTCAACAATGGTTTCAAGGGTTCCTGTGACCGTCTGCTGTCTGGCGGTGGTCCCCCATCTGACCAGGGCAACCGGAGTATCCGACGGTTTGCCGTGTTTAACCAGATTTTTTACAATATTTTCAAGGTTTTTAACTCCCATTAAAAAGACAAGGGTTGCATTGGATTTGGCATAGACGTCCCATTGCATACTGCTGTCTTTTTTAGTGGGATCTTCATGACCGGTTATAAAGGATACAAAAGAGGTGTGATCCCTGTGGGTTACCGGGATACCTGCATAGGCAGGCGCTGCGATTGCCGAAGTAACACCCGGAACGACTTCATAGGCTACGCCGTGGCTTAACAGCATCTGGGCCTCTTCTCCTCCCCGGCCGAAGACAAACGGATCCCCGCCTTTGAGTCTGGCCACATCAAATCCCTGTTTTGCCTTATCCACCAGCAATTGGTTGATTTTGTCCTGGGTAAGGGTGTGATCCCCGCCTTTTTTGCCCACATAAATAATCTGGGCATCTTTTCTGGCATACTCCAGTAAAAAAGGTGATGCAAGATAATCATACACCACAACGTCAGCGGTTTCGATGCATTCTTTTGCCTTGATCGTTAAAAGACCCGGATCACCCGGGCCTGCGCCAATCAGATATACGATACCCGTCTTATCCGTCATTTTATATTCAACCGCTCCAATATCTTTTTTCCCCCTTTTTCAAGCACTTTGTCAGCCAGTTCGCACCCTGCCTGCTTAACCATATTCAATGGGGAAATTACCTGTTCTTTGATTAATTCTTTGCCGTCTTCAGATGCAACAACCGCAGTCAAAACCACTTTGTTGCCGATAATTCTGCCGAAACAGGCCACCGGAATATGGCAGGAACCTTCTATCTGCCTTAAAAAAGCCCGTTCACCGTCTACACACACCCGTGTATCATGATGATCCAGTTTTGCCGTAATTATTTCAATATCAGAATCATTTTTTCTGGTTTCAATACACAGCGCACCCTGCCCAACTGCCGGAATCATGACGGTCTCGTCCAGATATTGTGTGATTTGATGTTCCTGTCCCAACCGTCGAAGGCCTGCTGCAGCCAGCACAATGGCATCATATTCCCCTGATCTGAGTTTTTGGATCCGGGTGTCCAGGTTGCCCCGGATGGAAACAATTTCCACATCCGGACGAACGTGTTTGATCTGTGAGGCCCGCCTGAGGCTTGAGGTACCAATCCTGGCACCCTTTTGATAATCCGCCAACAGGCGATTGTCTTTTGAAATGAGAACATCAAACGGGTTTTCTCTTTCCGGGACAGCCCCGATAACAAGCGCTTCAGGAAGCTCACCCGGCATATCCTTCATGCTGTGAACGGCAAGATCAATATCCTTGTTTAACAGTGCGGTTTCGATTTCTTTGACAAACAATCCTTTACCGCCCACCATGGCAAGGGGCCGGTCCGTGATCCTGTCACCGGTTGTCTTGATAATATTCAGGTCAACTATAATCTCAGGGAAAAGTCGTTCAATTTGAGATTTGATAAAATTGGCCTGCCACAGGGCCAGCTGGCTGCCTCTTGTGCCAATGCAGATGTTTTTTTTCATGAAAGCCTATCCAACCCCGCAGGAAGAACAACTGGAGGATGAACAGCTGCCGCATCCGGATGAACCGGCAGAAGATTTCACCTGGGTTTCACCCGAAGATCCGGATGATTTTGAAATAAACCCGCAGGCAGACATTAACCTTGACAGATCCTTGCTGTCGCAGGAAGGGCATTCAGGAATTGAACTGCCCATTACAAGGGTTTCAAAGTTAGCATTACACGCATTGCATTTATATTCATATATTGGCATGGTTCTTTTTACCTCATGTCTTTTCAAAGTTTAATGAAACAAACCAATATAAGGATAAAATCCAAGATTTTCAAGTCAGTATTTTTTTCAGGGGGTAATTGAAATTTTCAGGTCAGTTTTTCAATCACGCCTGCGGCAATAAGCGGGATCAGAATTTCATGGTGCCCGACAAGGCTGTATCCTCTTCCTTTGCCAAGGGTGGGGCGGTTCACCACGTTGGTCATGGGCCTGTAATGGCGGATAAAATCAAGGTTGACCGTTGTAAAATCATCAAGAATGGCCCCCAGATTCCTGACCAGGGTGACAGCCTTTAAAAACACTTCCGGCAGGATGACGGCAGATCCTGCATTGATAAACACCCCTTTTTCAAGGGTTGCAATGGTTGAGGCAAACAGCTTGAAATCATGATGGGATGCAGCACCACAGGCACCGGCATCAAAATCAGGGTGCATGTGGATGATATCCGTACCAATGGCCACATGGACGGTAACAGGGATATCAAGGGCGGCACCGGTTGCGGTCAAACTTAACTGTTTGAAATCCAGGTTTTCTTTTAAGATCAGGTCGCCCACGGCTTTCCCCAGTCCAATGGCCTGGGTGCCGGCATTTTTGATGGCCTGGTTAAGAAAGGCCGAGGTTTCTTTTGCCATGCCGAAACTGCCGTCCCCAAGGGATTGGGCTACGTCTTCCGATGTTCTTCCCATCATGGCGGTTTCAAGGTCATGAATAATGCCTGATCCGTTCATGGAGAGCAGGGTGAACACTTTTTTTTCCATCAGGTCAATGATAATGGGCGACATCCCTGTTTTTATGACATGCCCCCCCATGGCAAAACAAACCTGTTTCTTGTTTGTTGCCGCAAGGCTGATGGCATTGATGACGGCGCGAAGATCGTTTCCTGCCAGGATGGCGGGCAGGGTGTCTAAAAAGGCTGAAAAACTGCTGCCTTTTTCCCATGGCAATGAAAAGTCTTTTATATCCACTTTGCTATGCCTGTTTTTAAGGCAATAGGTTTTAAGCTTACCAAAATCCAGGTTTTTAAATGCATCACCCATGAAAAAGTATCCTTTCTGTCAAATCACACAGGATGTGGGCCAAAAGGATATGCACTTCCTGTATTCTTGCGGTTGTGTCTGAATCAACACAAAACGGGATGTCGCTTAAGTCTTTTAATCTGCCGTTCTTTCCGGAAAAACCAACAACCAAAAGGCCGATTTCTTTTGCTTCCAGAACGGTTTTTACAACGTTTGGGGAATTGCCCGAAGTTGAGATGCCAAGGGCGATATCCCCTTTTTGCCCCAGGGCCTGGAGTTGTTTGAAAAAGATATCTTCAAAGGCGTAATCATTACCGATACTGGTGATAATGGATGTATCTGTTGTCAGTGCAATGGCAGGCAACGGTTTTCTTTCAATCTGGAACCGGTTGACAAATTCAGCAGCAATGTGCTGGCAGTCTGCGGCGCTGCCGCCATTTCCAAATAAGAGTATTTTTTTGCCTTGCTTGAGCGCATCTGCCATCCTATTGGCGCAGGCTTCTATTGTTCCCAGGTTTCGGGTGAAAAATTCTTTTTTTACTGTAATACTGTCTTCAACAGATTGTTGAATAATATGTCTCATGGTTGCAGGGTTCTTTCAATAAGTGTTATTATGCTGTCTTAATTGTTTTATTCAAATTGGCGGTCTCGTCAATTTTTTCCAGAATAGCAGTTAATCTTTCTTTGAACAGGCAGTTGTCCGGTTCAAGGGCAAGGCTGTTCTTTGCAAAGGTAAGGGCGATATTCAAGTTTTTATCCTGAAGCTCCAGAGATTTTGCATATCCGGATAAAGACACGGCATCAGAAGGATTTAATTTAATGGCTTTGTTGAACTCCAAGGCGGCTTTTTGGGCAAGATGTTTTACAAGATAAATTTCCCCTTTTATTCTGAATGCCAATCCTGATGCAGGGTTGATTTTTGCGGCTGTTTCAAGATGGGGCATTGCCTGGTCAGGGTGTCCATTTTTAAACAGCAGATGCCCGAGAAGAAGTTCGACTTCAAATACATGGCTGTCAATGCCATGGGCTTTTCGTAAATACATAAT
>JAHJLN010000243.1 GCA_018821715.1 Pseudomonadota bacterium
AAGGATTTCGATAATCATAATAGTCACCCCATTTAAATAAAAAGTTTAAAACTCACACCGCAAATCACGAATTTAACTTTATCCATATCAAAGGATTTTGAACTTTACAATCAGGGTAAACCCTGATTTTTTAAAAAAAATTACCTTTTTTTAATATAAAACAGTTGATATTGGGTAATAAATGAACTAAAATAATCCTTTTTAAAAGTTGCGTTTATTTTAAAGCATGCTTTTGTAATTAAAAATATTTTATAGGGTTGTTTTTAGAAAAAAATGTTGTTTTATTGGAATTGTTATTTTAATATTTAATAATCCTTTTAAAAAAAAAATCAAAACTATTGAAGGCGAAAAACATTGAAAACATATGGTCCTGATCATCTTAAAATCGAACAAATGCATTCTACCAAAGCTGACGCTGACGCTGCCGGTCACTCCCATTACTTTACGGGGGAACCCTGCCGACATGGTCATATTGCCCCAAAGAGAGTTAAGGGATGGCCCTGTGTGGAGTGTGCAAGACTGGCGTACGAAAAAAAAGCGCCAAGACACAGACGGCCTCGTGAAATAATCTCTGAACAAGAGAGGCTTTTAAGGCGAAAAGCCTATTTAGTAAACTATTGGAAAAAAAATAAAGAATGGCTTTCAGAAAAACACAGGGAATACTATCAAAAAAACAGGGAAAGAGAAGCCTTAAAAGATAAAGCAAGATATGAAAAAAATAAAGAATCCATCCGTAAAAAGAAAAAAGAATATTACGAAAAGAATCGAGAAAGTTTAATAAAAAGGCAAAGGGAATATCGAAAAAACAACAAGGAAAAAATCAGAGAACAAAAAAGAGCATATTATTGGAAAAAAAAGGGGCAACCCGGCAGAACGAAAAAATGAGGAACCTGTTTCACAGATTATCCATTCATTACCGGCTGTTACTGAGCTACTCGCTGACATTTATTGTGATATCCCTTTTGGGAAGTTTGGCCATCTACTCCCTGGTTCGCACCACGTTGAAACAAAATATTGAAAACGAACTTAAAAACTCTACCCACACCATCCTGGGAATGGTTAAAACCGCCATTGATGCCTCCATCCGGAACCATCTGAGAGCTATTTCAGAGAACAACCAGAAAATCGCCGCCTATTTTTATCATGAATACACCACTGGTCATCTCTCAGAAAAAGAGGCAAAAAAAAAGGCTGCCAACGTTCTTTTAAGTCAGCCCATTGGAAAAACCGGTTACCTTTACTGCATCGACAGTAACGGGGTTATCCAGGTTCATCCGAAAACCGAATTGATCGGCACGGACATTTCAGACAAAGGCTTTGCCCGCACCCAAAAAGAAAAAAAACAAGGCTATATCGAATATTACTGGGCCAATCCAGGAGAAATTGCAGAACGGCCCAAAGCATTGTATATGAGTTATTTTGCCCCATGGGACTGGATAGTTTCAGCCTCTTCTTACAGGGATGAATTCAATGAACTGTTAAGTGTTGATGATTTTCAAAACTATATTCTATCCATTAAATTCGGTAAAACCGGTTACCCCTATGTAATGGACAGCAAGGGCAATTTAATCATCCATCCAACGCTCCAGGGGACAAATATTTATCAGTCCCAGGATGATGATAACAGAATGTTTATCAAGGAAATCTGTGAGAAAAAAAATGGGGAAATCATTTATCCCTGGAAAAATCCCGGGGAGAAAGCGGCCAGGAAAAAACTGGTAATTTTTAATTATATCCCTGAAATGGACTGGATAGTGGCCTCATCCAGTTATCTTGAAGAATTTTACCGCCCGTTGACAACCATTGGATATACAACGCTTATCGCCGTTCTTATCATGCTGGTTATCATCATTCCCATTACCTGGCTGATCAGCTCCAGGCTGGCCAGGCCCCTGCAGGAAATGATCACTGTATTTGAAAACGGTTCCAGGGCTGATTTTTCAAAACGTCTGAATCCCGTCTGGGGCGGTGAAATGGGGGAAGTGGCCAAAAACTATAATGTTTTTATTGATACCCTTGAAAAGGCGCGGCAACAGCTGGAAACATCAGAAGAAAAATTCAGGAGCATTTTTGAGAACTCTTTTGAAGGTATTTTTCAAATCAATTTGAATGGTGATCTGATTATTGCCAATCCTGCAATGGCAGCCATGTTCGGTTTTGGTTCAGCCGAAAAGTTAATTTCAGAGACAACCGATTTCTGGCGCCAGCGCTGCCACAATCCAGCACAAAAAAAAGAAATCCTCCGCATGCTTGAGGAAAATAAATTTTTATATGAATATGAAATTCAATTAACCAAAAAAGATCAAAAGCTTTTCTGGTGCACTTTTAGTGCAAAAACATATAAAACCGGACCTGGCAATAATCTTTATATTGAAGGCTTTTTATCAGATATTACCCAAAGGAAAATCGCAAGGCAAGCGTTGGAGAGCGCCCACAAGGAACTTGAACAAAAAGTTCAGCAAAGAACCCATGAGCTTTCAAACTGGATAAAGGACCTGGAACAAAAAAACCTTGAGAGTGCTTTATTAAGAAAAATGAGTGAATTGATCCAGATTTGTCATACCAGTGAGGAAATATACGATGTTGCACAAACCTATTTTATCCAGTTTTTCCCAAAAACATCAGGCCGGCTTTATGTATTTGGCGATGATCTTGCAGGCCTTGACCTCATTTTATCATGGGGGGATGAGACAGATATGGATATGGGTTTTCAAACAAAAGACTGCTGGGCATTGCGGCAGGGCAAACCGTATTTAATGCAAAAATCAAAAAATAATCTATTGTGCAACCATTTAAACAGAACGATTATTAAAGAATCATTATGTGCCCCCCTGGTTGCACAAAAAAACAATATCGGGCTGCTGCATATACAATCTAATATTGAAAATTATTTTGAGTCCAGGCAGAGCCTTGCCTTGATTATTACAGAACACCTGGCCCTGGCCCTTCTCAATATGAAACTTCAGGAATCGTTACGGCTTCAATCCATTCAGGACCCCTTGACCGGCCTCTACAACAGGCGATTTCTTGATGAAAGCCTCAGGCGGGAAGCCTACAGCATGAAACGCCACAATTATGCCATCGGGATTATCATGATGGATATTGACTTTTTTAAAAAAATCAATGACACCCATGGCCATGAATGCGGAGATGCAATCCTTACCGCATTGGGCTCATTTTTAAAAGACAATACCCGCGGAAACGATATTGCCTGCAGATACGGCGGAGAAGAATTTGTCATCATACTGATAAAAACCGGGTTTAAGGAAGCGGTTCAAAAAGCTGAAATGCTGCTCAAACAAATTTGCGATACCCTTTTTATCCCCTATGACGGAACCCGGCATTCCATTACCGTATCCATGGGTGTTGCCATGTGCCCGGATCACGGCCAGAAAATTGATGACGCCCTAAAAGCTGCAGATACCGCATTATATCAAGCCAAGAACAGGGGCCGAAACCAGGTTGCTTTCCCTGATTAAAAAAATGATTGCATTTCAATTCATTTTGTATTATCACGGTCATTTTTTTCAAAGCACAAGGAAAGCCCCATGAAATTTCATAAAATTACCTATTCAATCCCCTGGAATCTTTTTTTAATCACCCTGGGAAGTATTATTATGGGCATCGGCCTGAAAGCCATTGTGATTCCCAATGGGATGATTACCGGCGGATTTTCCGGCGCAGGGATTTTGATTTATTATTACACCCGGTTTCTTACGCCCGGTATCTGGTATTTTATTTTTAACATCCCGGTCTTTATTTTAGGATGGCTCTTTATCAGCAGGCGCTTTTTGCTTTACAGCCTTTACGGCACCATCATTTTGACCCTTGTGATGGATCTTGTCCAGTTTGAAATTCCCGTCAAGGACCTGATGCTGGCAGCACTGGCCGGCGGTACCATCATTGGCGCAGGCTCCGGCATTGTCTTTCGTTCCCTGGGATCTGCCGGCGGCAATGATATCATTTCGGTTATCTTGAACCAGAAATTCGGCATCCGCATTGGGACATACAATTTTTGTTTTAATTTTATCCTGTTTCTTTTCAGTTTTGGATTACTGAACTCAGATCTGATTTTATATTCAATGGCAATGAGCTTTATCACCTCCCAGGTGATTGAATATTTCATCACCCTGTTTAACCAGAGAAAAATGATCTTTATTATCTCAAACAGCCCCAAAGAAATTGCAGATGAAATTTTAAAAAAACTCAAGCGCGGTGCCACCTTTTTAAAAGGAGAAGGCGCCTACACAGGAGATAATAAAGATATTATCCTGACGGTTGTCAATACCTTCCAGATAAAAAGAGTTGAGGAAATTGCATTTACCATTGATCCGGATGCCTTTCTTATTACGGAAAATACCTTTAATGTCCTTGGAAAAGGCTTTTCAAAACGAAAAGTGTATTAACTTGTTTTTTTATTCATAGGTCGAATGAAGCCTGGGATCAAAGGCTTCTCTTATCCCTTCACCAATAAAGGTGACCGCCATGAGAGTTGTTACAAGGGCGGTTACAACAGAAGAAACAATCCACCAGGCTTCCATGTTCTGTGATCCCTGTGACAATAATTCCCCCCAGGAAGGGGTCGGGGCCGGCAGACCGAACCCCAGATAATCAAGGGAGGTCAAAGAGACGATCCCCCCTGAAATGGCAAAGGGTGCATAGGTCACGATCACGGATATGGTATTCGGGATAATGTGCTTGAAAATGATCCTGGCGTGGGAAGCGCCCAGAGACCGGACAGCCAGGATGTATTCTCTTTCTTTTTCTTTATAGGTCATGGTTCTCATAACCCAGGTGATACCGATCCACCCGAAAAATGCCATGATCAAAATCAGGATCATGAAGCTTGGAATGACAATGGAAGCAATGATAATGATCACGTATAAAAACGGAACATTTGTCCAGATTTCAATGATCCGCTGGAAAATCAAATCAAATTTGCCGCCGAAATATCCCATGGAACATCCAATGGTGATGCCGATGGTATAATTCATGATCAAAAGGGCCACGGAAAAGATAATGGCGGTTCTAAATCCATATACCAGCCGTGCCAGTATATCGCGTCCCACATTGTCGGTTCCCAGAAAATGCTTTTCCTTAAACGACGGAGGAAACGGCGGATATGAATTAAATTTAAGGTCATTCTCATAGGGGTTGTAGGGGACTGGCGGCAGAATGACAAAATTGGATGACCCCTGTTTTTCAAACTTTATTTTCAACTCCCTGTAATTGGTTTCATAGGCATACCCCAGGTTGAACTGGGCGCCTGAAATCATTCTTGAATAGGTTGGAAAATAAAGGGTGCCATTATAATACACCAGCAGTGCCTTTGAATTAATAAAGATTTCAGCAAAAAATGAGCAGAAAATCATGGCAACAAGAATCACAAAGGACCAGAATCCTCTTTTAATGGATCGAAACCGCTGGATCTTTTTTATGGTAACAGGATTTAAGTGCATCATTTAAACCTCACCCGCGGATCGACAAACGCCACGCAGAGATCGGACAGAATATTTCCCACCATAAACAGCAAAGAAGAAATAACAAGGATTCCCATCACCACGGGATAATCGCGGTCAAGGATGGATTCATATCCCAACAGCCCCATGCCGTTGATATTAAATACTTTTTCAATTAAAAAAGACCCCATTAAAATAATGGAAATATTATTCCCAAAACTGGTGGCAATGGGAATCAAGCTGTTCTGCATGGCATGATTCAGAACCGCTTTTTTAAAGGGCAGTCCTTTGGCAATAGCCGTTCTGACATAATCGGAAGACAGATTGTCCATAAGGGTGTTTTTCATCAAGAGCGTCATAACGGTAAAAGAACCGATCACATATGATAAAAGAGGCAGAAGGGTATGCCAGGCGATGTCCAGAAGTTTTTCAATGGGATTCATCTCGTAAAACAGCTCGGACACAAGCCCTCCCAAAGGGAAAACATCAAAATTGGATGAAAACAGAACCAGCATGAAAACGCCGGCCACCCATCCGGGAATGGCATAGCCTGTAAAAATAATGACAGAGGTAAGATTATCAAATCCTGTCTTATGCCGGACGGCTTTGGCCATGCCCAGGGGAATGCACACCCCGTAAATCATGATCAGGCTTAAAATGCCGAAATAAAGGGAAATGGGAATTCTTTCTTTTATCATGTCCCAGACCGGATCATAATACCGTGTGGACCGGCCGAGATCCCCTTTCAATACTTTTCCAAGCCAGGCAATATAACTTGCTAAAACCGGCTTATCAAAGCCGTAATACTCTTTTAATCTTTGGATTTGTTCTTGGGAAAGGGGCTGCCCGCCGCCGGTACCGGATGTTGTTGAAGAAGATGATCCGCCCTGACCGGTCTGCAGGGCCCTTGTATCGGAAATGATTCTTTCAATGGGACCGCCGGGCACAAACCGCGTGATGGTAAAAACCATGATGGTGATACCGATGAATGTCGGTATCACCAGGAGCAATCGTCTTATGAAATATGCGGTCATGACATTGTATTAAATACCGACGCAAGTGCCTTTTCAAGATTTTCAGGTTTTGTGCCGCCGGCCTGGGCCATATCCGGCCGGCCGCCGCCGCCGCCACCCACAATTTTAGCGGCCGCTTTTACGATATCACCGGCTTTATATTTTTTTATCAAATCATTGGTTACAACGGAAATCAACAATGCTTTCCCTTCGGATTCCGCGCCAAGGAGAATAACGCCGGAACCGATTCTGGTCTTAAACTTATCTGCCAGATCTCTTAGCTGGGACGGATTTTCAATATCTACTTTTTTTGAAATCACTTTGATCCCATTGATTTGTTTTATGTCATCATCAATGGAATCAACAGATTTTGACGCCATTTTTGCTTTTAAGGATTCCAGCTCTTTTTCAAGATTTTTCTTATCTTTCAATAATCCTTCAACCTTTGAGACCACATCTTCTTTAGCCCCTTTTAACAGGCCTGCGGCAGACTGGATCAGCAGCTGTTCCTTATGGATATGATCCAGTGCGGTTTGACCGGTTGCCGCCTCGATTCTTCGAACTCCGGATGCAATTCCGCCTTCTGACAGGATCTTAAACAGCCCGATATCACCGGATTGTTTTGTATGGGTCCCCCCGCAGAGTTCCCGGGAAAAGTCGCCCTGGGACACAACGCGCACCACATCACCGTATTTTTCTTCAAAAAGTGCGGTTGCCCCGGCTTTCACTGCATCATCCATGTTCATCTCTTTTGTTGATATGGGATGATTTTCACGAATTCTTAAATTGACTTCATTTTCTATGGCCAGAAGGTCTTTGGTACTGATGGATGAAAAATGGGTAAAGTCAAATCTTAACCGTTTGTCAGTCACAAGGGAGCCCGATTGTTTGACATGATCTCCTAAGACGTGTCTCAAGGCTGAATGCAGGAGATGCGTGGCACTGTGATTTGCGGCAGTCGCCTGTCTTTTTTTGATATCCACCTTTTGGGTAAACACATCCTTTTTGCCGGCAGTCCCGGAGACAACCACACCTTTATGGATCACAATTCCCGTGGGATCTTTCAGTGTATCTGTAATGGCTATCACACAGTTCTCATTTTCAAATTTTCCTGAATCCCCTGCCTGGCCGCCGGATTCTGCATAAAAAACCGTTGAAGCCGTGACAATTTCAATGACATCTTCTGGTTTTGCGATTTTAATTTCTTTATCGTTTTTAACAAGGATCAGAACTTCTGATTTTCCTTCAATGCTGTCATAGCCGTTAAACGCCGTCTTCACCCCTGCCGAAGTCAAGGCTTTATATGCTTCTCCAACGCCTGCAAATGTTTTGGTGGACCTTGATCTTGCTTTCTGCTCGGCCATGGCCCGGTCAAACCCTTCCATGTCAAGGTCAATGGCCATCTCCTTGACATGGTCCACAATAATATCCACTGGAAACCCGAAGGTATCATAGAGTTTAAAAATCACATCACCGGGGATCAGGAAATTTTTTTGTGATGCCGTCTCTTTTCCTGATTCAATCTCTTTGATGGTTGCTTCCAACAGTTTCATGCCGGTATCAAGGGTTTCAAGAAACTTTTCTTCTTCATTTTTAACCACATTCAGGATAAAGGCAGAAGAGTCTTTCAATTCAGGATAAGCTTCATCCATAATCGTAAAAACCGTTTGCACCGTCTCGTGCAGAAAGGGTTTGACAAGCCCGATACTTCTGCCATACCGGATGGCCCGCCGCATGATACGGCGCAGCACATACCCGCGGCCTTCATTGGACGGCAACACCCCGTCACAGATCAGGAAGGCTGCTGCCCTGGAATGATCGGCAATGACTTTCATGGCCACTTCAACCCGGTCGGATGAATGGCGTTTTTTACCGGAAAGTTCCCCTACTTTTTCCATAATCGGCACAAACAGGTCTGTGTCGTAATTTGTGGCAACCCCCTGGAGAACGGAAATCACCCGTTCAAGGCCCAGACCCGTATCAATACTTGGTTTTGGCAACGGGGTCATATTGCCCTGCTCATCTTTTTCAAACTGCATGAAGACAAGGTTCCACAACTCCAGCCACCGGTCGCAGTCACACCCCACGGCACAGTCTTTGCTGTCACAGCCAAACTCTTTTCCCCGGTCAATATGGATTTCACTGCAGGGTCCGCAAGGCCCTGTGTCGCCCATGGCCCAGAAGTTATCCTCTTCCCCCAGCCTGACGATTCTTTCCTCGGGCACGCCAACCTGGTCCCGCCAGATATTATAGGCTTCGTCATCCTCATGGAAAACAGACACCCATAGTTTTTCCTTATCAAACCCATACCCGTTGGTTAACAGATCCCAGCCAAAATCAATGGCCTTTTCCTTGAAATAATCCCCAAAGGAAAAATTGCCCAGCATTTCAAAAAAGGTATGATGTCTTGCCGTATACCCGACATTTTCAAGATCATTATGTTTCCCACCTGCCCTGACACATTTCTGGGCAGTCACTGCAGTTGAATACTCTCTTTTCTCATCTCCTGTGAAAACCCGTTTAAACTGTACCATTCCGGCATTCACAAACAAAAGTGTCGGATCATCCTGGGGCACGAGTGAGGAAGATCTTACCTGTTGATGGTGGTGTTTTTTAAAATAGTCTATAAATATCTTTCTGGCATCATTGCCTGTCATGTCACAACTCCTAATTCACTGATCCGTTATGCTTTGGCTTCACTGTTTTTTTTATTGCTGGCAGGTGCTGCAATCCCGAGCTGCTCTCGAACCTTGAGTTCAATTTTTTCAAAGATATCCGGGTTGTCAACTAAAAACAGTTTTACATTCTCTCTACCCTGACCGATTCTTTCGCTTTCAAATGAATACCACGACCCGCTTTTATCCACAATCTCAAGCTGAACTCCCATGTCCAGAAGGTCCCCTGTTTTTGAGATCCCTTCGCCATACATGAGGTCAAACTCAATATCTTTAAATGGCGGCGCCAGTTTGTTTTTCACAACCTTGACCTTGGTCCGGTTCCCGACGATTTCCTGGCCTTCTTTAATAGGGGCGGCTCTTCTGATTTCAAGGCGCATGGAAGCATAAAATTTCAAGGCATTACCACCTGTGGTGGTTTCAGGATTCCCATAGACCACACCGATTTTCATCCGGATCTGGTTAATAAAAATAATGATGGTATTGGTTTTGCCGATGGTGCCGGCAAGCTTTCTTAAAGCCT
>JAHJLN010000244.1 GCA_018821715.1 Pseudomonadota bacterium
GGCAAATTATAATCAAGATTGAATCCAATTTTCAGGCGATTGGGTTTAACCATCTCGATTTTCAATCGTTTTTCAAAGACAGCACCACCAACATGGATTTTTACCCTCCAATTGCCTGTGGGTGCATCCGGCCCGGTTCTTGTCTTAAAACAATAAAACCCGTTTTTTGATTCTTTAACCGTAACTGTCTTTATGATCTGACCCTTTGGATTGATCAGCTCCATTTTTATTGGATGATCTTTGGGGATTTTTTTTTGCTCATCAAAAAGGATGAAGGTCAAATAGATATCATCTCCCGGCCGCCAAACCCCTCGTTCACCATAGATAAATCCTTTCAGGCCCTTTTTGCTTTTTTTGCCGCCTGCATCAAAATGGCTAACTGAAAGCGAAGAACCGTCATCTACTTTAAGATACCCTTTGTGAGAATTCTTTTTTGCAACAATCAGAAACGGTTTTTTAGGGCAGATAATTTTTGCCATCCCCTGTTCATCCGTCACACCTGAAGCAACAACATCCTGTTGATAGTTCAGCAGTTCAAGCACAACTTTTTCTTCAGGCCGGGTAGAATTCAAATTGGTGGCAGCAATAAAAAAAGTGTTGTCATCACCTGCTTTTGCCACAAGCCCGATATCGGAAATGATAATATTCTTTGAGGCAGAAATATCATGCTGGCCCCAGACCATATAATAGGAAGGATGACACGGATTTTTCTTCTGACTGTAATACTCGGACCAATTATAATTATCCGGAAATGAATCCCAGTTGCTGGGTTCAATTTCATCGTCTGCATTCAGATCTGATAAAGGCGTTTCTAAAGAATTTTCATGATCTTTAAATTTATCACTTAAAACAGGACAAGGATAAAGGATATGCTCGTGTCTGAAGGAAAGGCGCAGTCTGAACATCCCTGCCTGGTTTTTTTGCATCAAAGGCGTCAGGTCCAGCCCATATCTGAGCCACTGGTTTGGCTTATTTTCATCAGAAACAAGATCAATGGTTTTTCGCCACACGACCCTGCCCACCCGCCTGAGCTCCTCATCTGAGTCAAAATCGTTCACCTGGAAAAACTGGGGTAAATTATCATCTTTTATCGCCAGTGCTTCCACAACAACAGCCTTTAAGTTTATGGCTTCTATGGGGATTGAAATTTTAGGTCCCATCAAACCCACAGCCGGAACAATACTCCCCTTACCGACAAACCGAACCTGGGGCAGCCGTTCCTCAAAATCAATATTGAATTTTTTTTGGTGTTCAAGCTGATATCCTGCAGCATTTTTAATTCCCGGTTCAACAGACAAAACGTGTTGCCTTGAAAAAGGACTTTTGCTGTAAACCCTTATGGTATTGCCGCTTATTTCGAACTTGAGCCCATTTTTTTCATCAACCCGGATCAGACCGTTCAAATTTTGATACAAATTCAACGGATCACTGAAAGTGACCTGTATCCCCTGCTCCCCATCATCAATGGATTTTGCCGAAACCGGTATAAAGGTTTCAAGGGACGGTATTTCAAACTCTTTTTTACCTTTTTGTTCTGCATGAACGCTTTTACCATCCCATAAAATTTGAACACTGGACGGCAGTTTAGCTCTGGTAACATTATTGATTAAAAAATGGTGGTTTTTGCCATCTGGGGAATGGCTCCATGTTATGTTCAATTTTTTATCAAATTGCAGGGCCTGGATGACGTGTTCTATCTGTTTGTCTTCTGCCTGAATAACGGCTTGAATTTTCCCTGTGATCTGCATCCGTGTGAGTTCTTTTTCACGGACAGACTGGGGGTCTTCCACTGTGATCGTAAGATACTGCCTCTCTTTGACAGGTGCGTTTTTTACAGTTGATTTTTCTTTTTGCTCTTCCTTTGTGATGCAACCGGATAACAAAAAAACAACTGCCAGGATCATAATGAAAAAAACGTGTTTTTTAATCATCTTCTTCCCTTTTTTAAATTGGAAACAGCAACGGACTTAAAAGTCAAACACCACTTTATTGGCAATCAGATACTGATCTGATACCACAAAATCATTTGTCTTTAAACATCTGCTTCAAAATATAATCAGGATAGATACCCGCATCCCGCTTTCATTTTTCCTGAATGCCACATCAAAGCCCAGCATCATAACATCAGGGCTGCCACGGTTGCTTCCGGTATTATGGTTGAATCTTATGACGATTCATCGTATGGTGTCATGACGATCTTTGACAATCAGGGCACTGATATCACAGCCGCAGGCCCAGCAATCGGCAACCCCTGCGGCTATGTATTCTCCAACTCTGAGGCGGTTCATTCAGAAAGACCCGGCAGGGTATGTGGATGGGTTGAATCTGTATGCTTATGTCTTAAATAATCCTCTAAGGTTTACCGATCCGGATGGGTTGATGGCAAGGGATAGAATTAATGCATTAAGTGATATTAATAGAGTTGATCATACAAATCGGATGAATTATGTGCCGCAGGCTTATTCTGCTCCTGCACCATCATATCAAGCACCAGCGCAAACTTACAAGGCGTATGTTCCAGAAGCTGATTATTCTATTAGTACTTCTTCTTACAAATCTTCCTCACCCTCACTCGATCTCGGTGTACTAGTAGAACAAAAATCAAATAATAGATTGGGTAGAGGATCTTCATTTACTGGTGAATCTGTTCTTGTTGCCGATGCCACTGGAACAGGTACAAGCTATGATTTAATTAGTGCATCACAATCATTACATAACAATGAATACTCAGTAAAAAAAATATCCGATCAGATTGAGAAAGCGTTTTATAAAAGGAAGAAAGATACCATATATATTACCGGACATGATATTGGGATAGTAGGACCAACTCACACTGCCATCGAATATAAAAACAAAAGAGGGGATTCATCTTGGATTAGTGCTGGACCTGATACAGGCATCTTGAGAAGCGGAGAGGGTAAAGACCTACGTCCATCTGATCA
Source organism: Pseudomonadota bacterium (assembly GCA_018821715.1). GTDB lineage: Bacteria > Desulfobacterota > Desulfobacteria > Desulfobacterales > Desulfobacteraceae > Desulfobacula. Next base: position 2,943 of record JAHJLN010000244.1, read on the forward strand.
ACCTCAGTTCAACTATACTGTGGGTATAGTTATTCCACCTAAAAATGTAACTGCTAAAAAATATATGGGAATTTTAAAGCAAGCAGAAAAAAATTTCCGTAAAAACACCTTAGATTATGATTTGTTTCCGGGTATCATGGATGGCCAAAATTCAAACAGCTTTACTGTAAGTATAATTAGAGCAACAGGTGGTAAAATAAATGTGGATATGAGTGGCTTTATTGGTGCCAATAAAATAATTCCTGAAAAATA
>JAHJLN010000245.1 GCA_018821715.1 Pseudomonadota bacterium
AGCATCAAACACATCACCCTTTCAAGGGGCAAGTTTCGACAAAGCTCCTTTCAATCGGAATCAGGTGTATGGATTTCAAGCCAGGGATATTCTGTTCCCCCGTCCGGCAAGAACTGGTTATGGCTTGATCCTCTTCTATTTCCGGGTGAAGAAACCATCTGTTTAGACTATATTAATAAAGCATTAAAAAAAGGGGCAAAAAATTTTGTTTTAAATGCCGTTTGGCAGATTTCTCTTTTTAAAACCCCAAAAAAATTAAATATATGGGCAGGCCCATTTTGTAATATCACCAATAGTTATACCGTGAATTTATTGAAAACATACGGATTCTCAGGTGCCATTGTCAGTCCGGAGCTTGACCAGGAAACTTTTTTTACCCTGCCTGAAAGGTGTGATTTGCCTCTTGGTGTTGTGATTTATGGTAACTGGCCTTTGGGTATTTCAAGACTGATTTCCAATGATCTTAAAACAAACCAGGCCTTTACAAGCCCAAAAGGAGAAACAGCCTGGATTTCAAAACACAACAGCAATTATTTTGTTTTTCCCAATTGGCTTCTGGATTTGAGTTCTAAAAAAGAACTCCTGGAAAAAGCCGGATTTTCACTATTTGTCAATATCCATGAAACCATACCTCCGGGAATAAAAATAAAGAACCGGCCCGGTCTCTGGAATTGGAATCTCAAACTTTTATAGACCCGCATAGCGCTGTGGGGCTGAGGTGACGGGTCTGAACAGACCCGATACTGATTACAGCCGTGAAACTCCTAAAATCATTATACTGGAAAATGTTGTAATTTTAACCCCGCCGCCGCATGAGCCGGGCGCCGTACCGATAAACATGAGTATAATGGTAAAAAACAGGGTTTCATTGGCTAAATCACCAATTTGTACGGTATTATATTGATTGATGAGAATAGAATCGAAAGAACAGGATAATGGCACCGATAAATTCAATAACAAAAGTAAACACCAGGATGTCTTTTATAAGAGACAGCACACCTTTTCCCTGTCCATAGCTGTACGTATCACGAATTAAGATTCTGCCGGTCAAGCTGACTTTTTTCCCGATTAAAAATAAGAAAACCGTTGATACCACCATAATACCAATACCACCAACCTGGATCAGCCCCAGAATAACTGCCTTGCCAAAAAACGTAAATGTTGTAAGCGTATCCACCACTGTCAGGCCGGTCACACACACAGCAGATGCAGCGGTAAACAGCGCATCGATTAACTTCAGATGACCGTTGACCGTGGAAACGGGCAGAAGCAGCAAAAATGTACCCAGGGAGATGAGCCCGGCATAGCCGAGTATTGAAATCCGGCCTGGTGATCGGGAAAGAGAACTTGCGAACTTTTTAATGATCAATGCCATGTTTATTTTTACCCGGTAAATGCATTATTCACCCTGTGAAACAAATCATCCAACACGCTTATTTTTTATTCACAGACACTCTATTGCAATGATATGGAACAGTGAGGGCCTGTAATTAAAAGATTATTGGTCACTGTTGACTGGATCTGCTCCATCTTGCTGCCCAGCAGGATATCTTTTATAATTCCGTGTCCATAAGCACCCAGAACAATGAGTGAATTATGGGGCACATCATACAGCAGGCTATCGAAATCAGCTGTTTTATAAAAATGCCATGTTTTTAATAACTGGCTGACAGGTTCGGCAAGACCCTCCTTTTTTATTAATTCTTCATAATAGGTCTTGTTTCTCTTTTCCCTGAGGGTGTAGATATCCAGGGGAAGTCCTGAAGACATGGCAATTTTTAATCCTAATTTTAAAGAATTTACAGCATTTTTTGACCCGCCGAAAAAAACAGAGATGCTTTTCCAGGGTTTAAATACAGGGCTTGTGATCAAAACCGGAAAGGTCGCATGCTTGATGATTCTTCTGACCTTTGGCCCGATGTGGCCCAGCCCTATTTTTGAGGACATATCGCTGACAGACCGTGGACAGCACAGATAATCAAAATTAGTTGAGATATCCGGCAAAGTGGATGCTGTAAAATTTTTAGGCTCATAAAACATGGGCTTGATGCCCATTTCATTAAACAGGTCTTTGGCATGATTTTTTGCAGTCTTTGGCGATGTCAGATATGAATGATCCAGATCGATTTGAATAGCATCATTGGAAAAATACATTAAAAATTTATCACTTTTGGGAATATAGGCAACAGGGAACGCATTGATGGTTTTGCAAAAATACAGTGATTGAAGAAATGTTTCCCTGCCAAAGGGCGTATTCCTGAAAATATGAAGCAGTTTGTAATTCATTTTCTTCTCCTTTTTCTCTATCGAATCTTAGTGGACACTGGTCTGCATAATCAGCTCTCTGCGGTATAAATCCAGGATCCTTGTTTTAGATATCATGCCGATAAACCGGTCATTTTCCACCACCGGTATGCTGTCCATGTTATTGTTTTCCATCATGTCCAGGACTTCTTGTAAATCATTTTCCAAGGAAGCTGTCATCACAGTGGTATCCATGATCTGATTTAAAAAAATCATATCATACATCACAGGATCAAGGGCATATTTTCTGATAGCGCTGATGTGAATCACCCCTTTATACTCATTGGTCTCATCTTCAATGACAGGAAAATAATTCTGGTCAGAGGTTTTCAGGATTTTAATAAAATTTCTGAACACCATATTTTCAGACACCTTAACATATTCGGTCGAAATAAGTTCACTGATATTTAAGTCTGACAGAATCCTTGCGTCTGTACCCGGTCTTAAAAACTGCCCCCGCTCTATCAACTCCTTAAAATAAAAAGATGCCGGTTCAATATAATGACTCATGGTAGATGAGATGGAAGAAACAACAATCAGGGGCAGGATGGTCTCATAACCGCCGGTGATTTCAACAATCAAAAAAATCCCGGTTAAGGGCGCCTGCATAACACCGCTGATAAGTCCTGTCATCCCCAGCAGGGCGTATGCGCCTTCACTGGCGATCTGGACAGATGGGAATAAAATAAAAAATATTTTATGAAACATGATCCCGCTAAGACTTCCAATGAGCAGGCACGGAGCAAATATTCCCCCTGATCCTCCCCAGCCCAGAGTCATGGAAGTGGCAAAAATTTTGGCAAAAACAGCTACAAATGTCAAAAATAATCCCATTGAAAAGGTTCCGGAAATCATTGACTGAATAAAATGATATCCCTCTCCAAGCACAACCGGCATAAACATCCCGATTAACCCTACCGTACATCCGCCAATAACGGCACGAACCCATAATGGAAAATTAGATTTTTTAGCAATTTTCCCGGTCCGCCTTAGAATTTTTGTAAATAAGACGGAAATCAAGGCTGTGACCATGGCAAGACAAAGACTTGCCATGGTATCCGGGAATCCGAGCTGAAAGGGCTGGTGATTGAAAATGACCTGTTCCGGAATAATGGCCTGGCTGACTTCAG
>JAHJLN010000246.1 GCA_018821715.1 Pseudomonadota bacterium
CAAAATGACCGGGAGGACTACCAGACGGTTTATGCATCTGAAGAAGGAGCGGTTGCCGCACCAACAGCCGGTCTTCATTTCACAAAAGAGTTGATGGCAGATCTAAAGAAAAAAGGAATCCAGTTTGCCGAACTGACCCTTCATGTCGGGTATGGAACCTTTGTACCGGTAAAAGTTGCAGATATAAGAGACCATCAGATTCATTCGGAATATTTTTCTTTGTCCCGGGAAAATGCAGACAAAATCAATACGGCCAAGCGTCAGAATCGCCGGGTTGTTGCCGTAGGGACAACCAGTGTTCGAACCCTTGAATTTGTGACCGATGAAACGGGCATGGTCACACCTGGGACCGGTTCCTGTGATCTGTTTATATTTCCCGGCTATACCTTTAAATGTGTGGATGCCATGATCACCAATTTTCATCTTCCTGAATCCACGCTGTTGATGCTGGTGTCTGCATTTTACGGCAGGGAAAAAATATTGACCGCATACCAGGAAGCCATAAATAAGGAGTATCGATTTTTCAGCTATGGCGATGCCATGCTCATCGAATAAAAAAAATGCTAACATTTGAATTATTAAAGCAATCCACGGAAAGCAAGGGCTCCTCAGGGTCCCGGGCAAGACTTGGCACCATCACAACCGATCATGGTATCATCCAGACGCCTATTTTTATGCCCGTTGGCACCCTTGGGTCTGTCAAGGCGATGAGTGTTGAAGACCTTGATCACTGCAAAGCCCAGATTATTCTCGGTAACACCTATCACCTTTATTTAAGGCCGGGGTGTGAGGTGATAAACCATATGGAGGGGCTTCACAACTTCATTGGTTGGGATAAACCCATGCTCACCGATTCCGGCGGATTCCAGTTTTTCTCTTTGGCAAAGCTTGCAAAATTTTCAGATGAGGGCGTGTCTTTCCAATCCCATATTGACGGTTCCAGGCATGTTTTTTCACCTGAAAAAGCCGTTGAGATCCAGATGATTTTAGGATCTGATATCATGATGTCCCTGGATTGGTGCATGGGGTCTCCTGCTACTGAAAAACAGACCATGGATGCTTTGAAAAAGACCAGCATGTGGGCCAAAAGAGGGTTTGATTTCTGGCAGGAAAACGGTGCGGTGAACAATCTGTTCGGCATTGTACAGGGCGGGATGTACAAGCATCTTCGCTCTCTTTCAGCCCAGCAGCTGACCCGGATCGAGTTTCCCGGGTTTGCCATTGGCGGTTTGAGCGTGGGGGAACCAAAGGATCTCATGTATGAAATGGCAGACCACACGCTGCCCTTGCTGCCGGTTCATAAACCCAGGTATATCATGGGGGTGGGGACCCCCGAAGATCTGGTGGAACTTACAGGGATGGGGTGTGACATGTTTGATTGTGTCATGCCCTCGAGAAATGCCAGAAACGGACAGCTCTTCACGTCCAGCGGGACGATCAATATTTCCAATGCAAAATTCAAACTTGACAAAGGGCCCATTGATACGGATTGTAAGTGTTATACCTGTCAAAAGTATTCAAGGGCTTACCTGCGGCATTTGTATAAGTCCAGGGAACTTTTGGCTTACAGGCTGAATACGATCCATAACCTTTATTATTATCTTGATCTTATGGAAAAAATGCGCAGGGCCATCAGGGAAGACAGTTTTTTGGAATTTAAACACGAGTTCTATTCTAAACGGCGCAGCGAATAGAACAGGTTTAAAAGATTTGAAACAAGGAAACTTAACTTATGCATGAAATGGGGATTGCACAGCAACTGATTCAGATAGCTTTGGACTCTATTCCCAAGTTTATTGAGAGTCCAAGGGTTGAAAAAGTGAACCTGAGAATCGGGAAACTCGCATCTGTGGTTGAACACAGTTTAACCTTTTGTTTTGAGATCATTGCCAAAGATACGCCTCTGGAGAATGCAAGGCTGATTATTGAGGTTGTTCCGGTAAGGGTTCATTGTAAATCCTGTGACCATCAATGGGAAGTGACAGGGCCTGTATTTAAATGTCCTTTTTGTGAAGACGGGGAGGTGGAGATGATGACCGGAAGGGAAATTGAGATTACCTCCCTGGAACTGGCAGATTAAATAAAGAGATTAACCCTTTAAACACACGGACAAAAAAAATGGAAATAAATATTCAAAAAAAAGTTCTTCAGGCAAACGAGACAGAAGCAGATAAAAACAGGAAATTTTTTAAAGACCAGAATGTGTTTGTGCTGAATTTGATGTCGTCTCCCGGCTCCGGTAAAACCCAGACACTTTGCAAAACATTGACAAAACTGATGCCGGGTATGCGGGTGGGGGTGATTGTAGGAGACATCTGTACCACCAATGATGCAGACAGGCTTGCGGTAACCGGTGCCAAAGTCACCCAGATCAATACAGACCAGTTTGGCGGAGACTGCCACCTGGCGGCACCGCTGATACTTTCTTCGGCCAAAACTTTAGGGTGTGAAGATCTGGATCTTCTGATTGTTGAAAATATCGGGAATCTAGTGTGCCCGGCTGAGTTTGATATTGGTGAAGATGCAAAGGCGGTTATGTTAAGCGTCACCGAAGGGGAAGACAAACCCTTGAAATATCCCCTGATGTTCCGGGTGGCAGACATCGCCATTCTAAATAAGATTGATCTGCTGCCCTATCTTGATTTTGATGCTAAACTGGCGGTGAATAACATGAAACAGGTACACCCGCATCTGCCGGTATTTGAGATCTCCGCCAAAACAGAACAAGGGCTTGAACCCTGGCTGGAGTGGCTGAAGATTAAAGTGTTTGAAAAAACAGGCAGATAATTTTCTACACACGGCTGCAGTTGAAGCCTATCAACAGGTTAAGAAAAATGGAGGGATCATGGAAACAAAAAAAATGGCATTTGCCGGTTCCTGGTATCCTGCATCTGCTGATCAATGTGAAGGGTCAATCCAGGGATTTTTAAAAGAAAAAAAAGCACAGACAGATGACAAGGATTACCGCAGTTTTATCGGCGGTATCGTTCCCCATGCAGGTTGGTATTATTCCGGATCCATTGCCTGCCGGGTCATAGCATCTCTTAAATCAAATGAAAAAATCGACACCATCCTCCTGTTTGGCGCCCATATGCACAAGCAGTCCGAACCCTTTATTCTGGCCCACGGTGCCGTTGAAACACCCTTTGGCCCAATTGAGGTGGACAGTGAGCTTGTGGATAAGATCTGTGCCGGGATCAGTGTTCGCAAAAGATCTGCCTTAAAGTTTCCCGATGACAATACCCTTGAGCTTCAATACCCGTTTATCAAGTATTTTTTCCCAAATGCAAAAATAGTGGTCTGCGGGGTTGCCCCTTCCTTTTTTGCTACTGTTATCGGAGCTATGGCAGTTACAGAGGCTGAAAATCTGTCAAGAAATATCCGGATCATCGGGTCTACGGATATGACACACTATGGCCCTGATTTTGGGTTTACACCTGTGGGAACCGGCCAAAAAGCTGTGGAATGGGTGAGAAATAAAAACGATCGAGCTGCCATTGCAGCAATGATTAAAATGGATGAGTCAAACATTATTGCCCAGGGACTGGAAAATAAAAACATGTGCTGCCCTGGAGCGGCTGCTGCCACAGTGGCTGCCTGCAAAAAACTTGGCGCAGCCAGGGTTATTGAGCTTGACTACGCCACAAGTTTTGAAAAATCGGGTTCCCAAAGTTTTGTCGGGTATGCCGGGATTCTTTACACCTTATCCTGAATAAACCTGACAGCCGCTTTAATGCGTTGAACGGTTCTTTCCCGGCCAAGGGCCAGAAGCATTTCAAATATGCCGGGGCTAACAGTTGTACCGGTGATGGCAACCCTTATGGGCTGGGCAATCTTTCCAAATTTAAGATCGGTTTTTTCCATGATTTTTTTAAACACATCTTCAAGCGATTCCTGGGTATAGGTTTCCAGGGCCTGGATATCATTGGCACAGTTTTGTAAAACAGTGAGGATATCAGGGGTCAAAAATTTATGGGCGGCTTTTTCATCAAAGCTTACCGGGTCCTGATAGTAAAAAGCTGCGCCCTGTGCCATCTCGACAAGGGTTTTACTTCTAGGCTGAAGGGTTTGAATAACCCCTTGGGTAAAGGCATCATTTTTAGCATCAATCTTAAGGTTTTTCAAATGGAATAAAAGAGGGTCTGCCAGTTCTTCCGGGTGTTTGCTTTGAATATGTTTGGCGTTCAACGCCATAAGCTTGTCCGTGTCAAACATGGAAGCTGATCTGCCCAGGTGTTCCAAATCGAATTTTTCAATAAGGTCGGTTCTTTCAAAAAACTCCTGGTCACCATGGGACCATCCCAGTCTGACCAGGTAATTGATCATGGCGTCGGGTAGAAACCCCAGCGTCTTGTATTCACCTACGGACATGGCGCCATGCCGCTTGCTCAACCGTGCCTTATCCGATCCCAGGACCATGGGGACATGACCGAAAACCGGCATGTCTGCCCCAAGTGCCATATATATCAGCATTTGCTTGGGCGTATTGATCAGGTGGTCATCCCCCCTGATAATGGTATTGACTCCCATGGTCAGGTCATCAATTACAACCGCCAGGTTATACATGGCAGATCCGTCACTCCTTTTTATAATAAAATCATCCATTTCAGAATTCTGGAATGCCGTATTCCCCTTGACAATATCTTTCACTATGGTAACGCCTGTATCCGGCGTTTTAAGCCGGACAACCGTATTGTCTCCTTTTTTAAGGTTTCTTTTTCTGCATTTCCCGTTGTACATGGGTTTTAATCCCCTGGCCTTTGCATCTTCTCTCATGGCATTGACTTCGTCAGGGGTGCACGAACAATAGTAGGCAGATCCTGAGTCTATGAGTTTTTCAATGTATTCATCGTAAATCGGGTATCGCTGGGTCTGGAAATACGGGCCTTCGTCCCAGTCAATGCCGAGCCATTGTAAAGATTCCAGGATGGCATCTACAGATTCTTTTGTAGATCGGGCAGCATCAGTATCTTCAATTCTTAAAATAAATTTTCCCTTTGTCTTTCTGGCATACAGCCAGTTAAACAGTGCTGTTCTTGCACCGCCAATGTGAAGGTATCCGGTCGGGGAGGGGGGGAACCGTGTGACAATTGTATCCATTTGTTCTCCAAAAATAAATGTGGTGTAAAATCGAGCCCTTAAGTATCACAAAACTTTGAATTGGGCAACAGGGTTTAATTTCTTGACTCTTTTTTCAAATTGAGGTAATTATGTGTGTTTTATTATATCGGA
>JAHJLN010000247.1 GCA_018821715.1 Pseudomonadota bacterium
TTGGGATATGCCGTCACAGCCCATACCGGCAGTCAGGCTGCCCTGGAAGCTTTTCAAGCCACACCGGATTTGTTTCATCTGGTGATTACGGATATGACCATGCCCGATATGACAGGTGATAAGCTGTCTTCTGCAATCAAAGAGATCCGGCCGGATATGCCGGTGATTTTATGCACAGGGTTCAGCGAGAAGGTCAATGCCAAAACAGCATTAAATTTTCCCATTGACGGGTTTCTCATGAAACCTGTGGATAAAGGAAAAATGGCAGAAACAGTCCGAAAAGTATTGGATGGGGCAAAAAACGCCGGTCGTGACAAGAACCTGTAAAAAGGGTGATAAATTTATCATCTCATTATAAGAAAGGAAAAGAAAAACAATGTTGGAATATGATCTGTCAAAGTTTGAAAAAAGCTGTTGCCAACTTTTTGAAGTGTTTAAAAATCAGCTGACATGGAAATGGGACAGCCGGTTTGAAACTGTTCTGGCTGAGTTCAGCGTCAAAGAAAAAGCATCGGTTCAAAAGAGCATTAAGACCCATATGGGCACCACCTGGGATGACGGCAATTCCGGAAACGCGCCTGAAACCGTGAAGATGATTATCAATTGTTTTGGCGGAATGAATCCGGGTCAGCAATTGTTTACATCAGACCCTGAAAAAGATGATATTGTTTTGTGCGCCTGGTGGCCCTGGGGCAACGGCCAGACCATTTCCATCCGTCTGGGCGTTTTTGCCAATACCCTTAACGATGATGACAATAAAGAACTGACCCGGCTGTTCAGGGGCTGGTTTGATCTTTAAGAGCAGATCTTTAAATGTAAATTTCCAATTTGTACTGTCTTGGTTCGAATAGGCGGGAAGGCTGAAGGTTATCAATAACACTGCTTGATAGTATTGTGGGATGGTTGATGGATATTCTGGTATTTGGGGCCTGTTTTGCAATCATAGCTGCTGCATCAAAGCAGATCGGGCACAGCCTTAAGAAAACCGGGCTGCCGTTGATCAGCGGATTTTTATTGACCGGAATTGTTGCCGGACCCTATGTGCTGGATCTGATCACAAAACAAGCCACATTGAATTTACGGTTTGTGGATGAGATTGCGTTAGGATTTATTGCCTTTGCAGCCGGGAGCGAGCTGTATCTAAAAGAACTTAAAACCCGTGTCAAAAGTATTGCATGCGTGACCACAGGTCTTGTTGTCGCCACATTTTCTTTAACCGGCCTTGCAGTTTTTTTCCTTGCTGATTTTATTCCCTTCATGAACCCCATGCCCGTGCCGGCAAGGATAGCCGTGGCAATTCTGGCAGGCGCCATCCTGGTTGCCCGGTCTCCCTCTTCCGCCATTGCCGTTGTCAATGAATTAAGGGCCAAAGGACCGTTTACTCAAACAGCATTGGGAGTGACCATTATCATGGATGTGGTGGTCATTGTTTTGTTTGCTGCCAATTCATCTGTTGCAGATGTATTGCTTTCCGGGCTAAACTTTAATTTCGGTTTTATCCTGTTTCTGGTATTGGAGATCGGGGCATCCATTGTTGTGGGGATTCTTGTCGGCAAAATGATTCTGGAAGTTTTGTTTCTATCATTCCCCAAATCGATAAAAACAGGGTTTGTTTTATTAACAGGGTATCTGGTATTTGTTTTTTCATCTGAACTTCGTGAGGTTTCCCATGATGTTTTTTTTGTTGAAATCCTTCTTGAACCCTTGTTGATCTGCATGGTTGCAGGATTTTTTGTGTCAAATACATCGCGGTTCAGAAAAGAATTTTCAAAAATTCTCTATGACATAGGCCCGCCGATTTATATTGCTTTTTTTACCCTCACCGGCGCATCGTTATCCCTTGATATTCTTGTACTGACATGGCCCATTGCCGTTAGTCTTTTTTTTATCAGGGGGGGTGCGATTTTTATCGGGTCTTTTATCGGCGGCACTTTAGCAAAAAACCCCTTGAAAAATAACATTGTCAGCTGGATGGCATTTATTACCCAGGCAGGGGTGGGGTTAGGCCTTGCAAAAGAGGTGGTTGTGCAATTCCCTGAATGGGGGACTTCCTTTGCCACCATCATTATTTCAGTTATTGTTTTAAACCAGCTCATCGGCCCGCCCTTGTTTAAATTTGCCATTAAACTGATGAAAGAAGATCATTCCGGGGCAAAGGGATCAGGATTTGAAGGCGCAAGAGATGCAGTGATTTTCGGGTCTGACGGCCAGGCATTTGCGTTGGCCATGTCTTTAATATCCCAGGGGTGGCGGGTTAAAGTGGGTGTTACAAAAATAAACAATTACGCTGATAAAAATCCGGATATAACGGTTTGTCAAGTGTCAGACTTAAGTGTTTCAGAACTCAAAAACATGAACAGCCACCATGCAGGTGCAATTGTGGCCATGCTGTCTGATGATGAAAATTATCAGATATGCGAGATCGCTTATGAATATTTTGGAACACAGACCCTTATTGCCCGGTTAAATGATCGACATAATTTTACCAGGTTCCAGGAGATAGGTGTCTTGATTGTGGATCCGTCCACTGCAATTGTTAACCTTCTTGATCATTTTGTAAGGTCGCCTGCTGCTGCATCCTTATTTATGGGGATGCAGCAGGATCGGAATATCGTAGATTTCCAGATTAAAAATCCAAACCTGTCCGGCCTTGCCTTAAGGGATCTTCGTCTGCCCTTTGATGCCATTATCATGTCCATCAGAAGACGGGGCGTTTTGTTTATCCCCCATGATTTTACTCGACTCGAGGCAGGAGATCTTGTCACCGTGGTCGGGTCATTGACTTCTTTAAAAGAAATTGCCTTAAGGTTTGGTGTCAATCAGGAGGAAGCCCTGGTGCAACTTGTTAAAAAAGCAACTGCAAAGGAATTGAGTGCTCCTTTTGTCAGGACTGAAATAAAAGAGATCATTGATTCAGGCAACAACTTCATTAAAACGGACAGGTTTGATCTCCTGGTGGAAAAAAGTTTGATCATGGATTTGAAACAGCCCATGGATAAGGAGACTTTTTTTGATCTGGTTTCTTGTGCCATGTCGGATTCCTTGAATATGTCTTCTTCACACCTTTATGAACTGCTGATGAAAAGAGAAAATGAAATCACAACCGTTCTTTCGCCCGGACTGGCAGTTCCCCATATTATTGTTGACGGGGAACAAAAGTTTTCCATTCTTCTTGCCCGGTGCAAAAAAGGCATTGAGTTCTCCACATCCAAGCCGCGGGTTTTTGCAGCGTTTGTATTGGTGGGGTCCAAAGATGAAAGAAAATTTCATCTGCGCGCCCTGTCTGCCATTGCCCAGATCGTTCTGGACCCGCGGTTTGAAAAAAAATGGATACGGGCAAGAAGCAAAAATGCCTTACGGGATATTATCCTTCATGCTGACCGGAAGCGGGAAGTATAAAAAAAATCCCTGTAATTTTAAATTTGATTTGTTTTCATTTTACACTGATCTTAAGAAAATTTGCCATATTAAATAAAAGTCTTTATTTTCTATGCCATTGATTCTAATTAACTGTTAGACAGCAATGCTGATTATTAAAAAAGGTAAGAAATGAAGGTAGAAAAACATCACACCCTGGGTTTTTTTGATATTGATCACCAGTTTAAATTAAGGATTCAGTCTGCTGCCCGGTTTTTTCAGGAAGCTGCCACGCTTCATTCAAATAAGATCGGGGCCGGTCCGCAGTTTTTATTTAAAAATAATGTGGTCTGGTTTTTAAATCGTCTGGAAATTGAATTCTTCCGTTATCCCTTGCTGGGTGAGGACATTACGATTACAACATGGTCAAGAGGGTTTAAAGGATATAAAGGATACAGGGAGTACCATATAAAGTCCCCCCTTGGGGAGATTGCCAGAGGATCCAGTGTCTGGCTTTTTTTTGACACCAAGAGAAAGCGGATCTCAAAAGTGCCTGAAAAAATTTCCAGGCTGTATACATTTGAAACTGAAAAATGGTTTGACAGGGAAATTGATGACTGGAAGTCCTGCGGCAGAATCCAACCGGAACAGGAGATGGATATCAGTCTGCGGTATTCGGACTTTGATGTGAACGGTCATGTGAACAATACCCTGTATTTAGGCTTTCTGGAAACCTTGTATCATAAGACAATTAAAACCAATGAAAAGCGGATCAGGAATATTAAAATCAGGTTCTGCCGTGAAATCGACAGGGCAAAAGACAGCATTCGAACCGGCTGGCTCAAGAAGGATGGCATATATCACTGCAGTGTATTTGATGGCGCAACCTTGTATGCAGATGCCCAGATTATTCCCATGGATTGAACTATACCCCTAGCAAAGGAGAAAAGGATGCGGCAGCGATTCAAGGTACTGGAAAAAGAGTTAAAAAAAAATTATCCGCCTGCTCTGTTTGACTTTAAGGACACCTCACAATTGGAGCCTTTAGACATTATCATCGGTCAGGAGCGGGCTGTTGAGGCCATTGATTTCGGGTTGAAGATGAAGGGCCCGGAGTATAATATTTTTGTCACAGGCCTTGAGGGCACTGGTAAATCCACCATTGTTAAAAAACTTCTTGCTGCATATGCCAAAACTCAGGAAACATCCGAAGACCTGTGCCTGGTTAATAATTTCGATGATGAGTATTGCCCGGTGGTCATTGAAATGCCGGCAGGATCAGCCGTATATTTCTCCAGAAGCATGATCCAGTTTGTTGAGGTGATAAAGACGAAAATCCCTGAATTTTTCGAGACGCCCTCTTTTCAGGAAGAGCAGAATCATATTCACAGAGGATACTCAGCCCGTCAAAAAGCCTTGTTTGAGGGAGTAGAACAGCTTGCTCAAAGCCAGGGCCTGTCCATTGTCAGAATTGAAACCGGTTACGAGGTGGTTCCGGTTCTTGAAGGGCAGCCTGTGTCACAGGAAGCATACCAGGGCCTTGACGAAAATGTAAAAAATGCAATTGATGAAAAGGCAGATAAGGTTGAAGAAAAACTCAATGAAGCCCTTCTTGAAATCAATAAACTCGGGGAGGAGATGAAAGGTGTTTTAAAAGAACTTGTAGCGTTAAAAACAGAGCAGCTCATTGTAGAGCAGATTGATCCTGTGCGGTATTATTTCAGGGACTGCAAAGACATTCAGGTATACTTAAAAAAAGTCAAGGAAGATGTGATTGATAATATCGCCATGTTCCTGGGTGTAAAAGGCGGGGAAGATGCTGAAGGGGAAAAGATTCATGAAATGACCCGATCACTTGTGAAACGGTATCAGGTCAATGTGCTTGTGGATCGAAGACTGGAAAAGGGGGCGCCTGTTGTAGTGGAGCCCAACCCGAGTTTTCAGAATCTTTTCGGGAAAATTGAAAAAAAACCTGTGATGGGGTCAGTTGTGACCGACTTTACAATGGTTCAGGCAGGTTCCCTGTTAAAAGCCAATAAAGGGTATCTGGTCATTAATATTGAACCTTTGCTGCTCAATCCGCCGGTATGGGAATCTTTAAAAAGAACTTTGCAGGATTCAATGCTCCAGATTGAAGATATGCCCGATCAGGCAGATTACGGCATGCCGTCATTAAAGCCTGCGCCCATACCCTTATCGGTTAAAGTGGTTCTTGTGGGCGGGTATGAACCCTTCAGAATTTTGCAGGGCACGGATTTAAGGTTTAACAAGATATTCAAGGTCAGGGCGGATTTTGATTATGAAGCAGCATTAACCAATGAGAATGCGTACAACTATGCCAGGTTTATCGCCCGGGCCTGTAAAAAAGAGAACCTTAAGAATTTTACACCGGATGGGGTATGGGCTGTGATTGAATATGGAAACAGAATGGTATCGGATCAGCAGAAACTCTCCCTTCGATTTGGTATAATCCTTGGAATTTTAAAAGAAGCCGATTATTGGGCGAAAAAAGAGAATGTGCTGGTGGTATCGGAGAAATATGTGACCATGGCCTTAAGTCAACAGCGGTTTCGCCACAACCTTTACGAGGAAAAAGTATCAGAGCAGTTTGATGATCAATCGGTTCTGATTTCTGTAAAAGGAAGGGTAACAGGCCAGGTGAATGCGCTTGCTGTTTACGATATGGGTGAAATCGCTTTTGGAAGACCCACCCGGATTACAGCAGAATCCTATATGGGAGAGCCCGGGATTATCAATGTTGAACATGAATCCGATCTTTCCGGTCAAACCCATGATAAAGGGATAATGATTGTGTCAGGGTATCTTGGCCGGATGTTTGCCCAGAATTATCCCTTGAGCGTGAGTATCAGCATTACCTTTGAACAGAGTTATGACGGCATTGACGGCGACAGTGCCTCATCAACCGAGTTGTATGCAGTTCTTTCCAGCCTGTCCGGCATTCCCATCCGACAGGAAATTGCAGTAACCGGATCTGTAAATCAAAAGGGTGAAATACAGGCCATTGGCGGTGTGAATGAAAAAATAGAAGGGTTTTATGATATCTGCGCAAGAAAGGGGCTGACAAAAAAACAGGGAGTCATGATCCCCTCTTCAAATGTAAAGAACCTGGTGCTGAGAAAAGATGTTGTCCAGGCCATTGAAGAAAAAAAGTTCCACCTTTTCAAGGTCAGTACCATTGAAGAAGGGATTGAGGTTCTTACCGGTATTAAGGCGGGCAGACCGGATTCAACCTGTTGCTATCCAAAAGAAACCGTGTTTGGAAAAGTACAGGAAAAATTAAAAAAATACCATGAATTGTCCATGCGGTATGGGAAATAAATAGATAGTGAATTTAAAGATGAAATATCTTGTTTCAGGGATATTGATTTTCACCCTGTTGTGTGGCCGGGGGGCTATTGCAGATGAACATCTTAAGTTTGATCATCCCTTAAACACGGGCGGGTATAATGCCAGCGTCATGCAGGATCGCGAAGGATTTATCTGGGTGGGGACAACCAATGGAATTGTCCGGTATGACGGCTATGAAAGCAAAATCTATACCGCAGGGCCTGAATCTTTATCCTCACCCTATGCACCCGGCATTTTTGAGGATGATCAAGGCCTGTTCTGGATCGGAACCGTTGGGGGCGGCCTGAATGTATTTAATAAGAAAACCAATTCATTTATCCGGTATAAACATGATCCTGCAAACCCTGCCGGTATCAACAGCGATCAATTCAACTGGGCTTTTGGAACCATTGATCAGGACAGCCGGGGGCGTATCTGGCTGGGAACCCTGATGGGTGTAAACCGGTTTGATAAAAAAACAAAAACCTTTGAAAGTTTCACCCACCTGCCGGATAATCCCAACAGCCTGAGCCATAATTCCGTGTGGAAGATTTTTATTGATGCACAGGATGTCATCTGGATCGGGACTGAAAAAGGTCTGGATTCATATCAGCCTGAAACAAAGATATTTACCCGGTACGTCCATGATCCCAAAAAACCTCAAAGTATCGGCAAAGGGCGTGTATATGCCATAACCGAAGATGGAGATGATATTTTATGGATCGGGACAAGCCAGGGGGGATTAAATAAATTTAATAAAAAAACCAGGACGTTTTCTCATTACCGCCATGACCCGGATGATCCGGGCAGCCTTGCCCATGACGAGGTTTTTTCCATCACAAAGGATTTGAATGGAAACCTCTGGCTGGGGCGCTCCTATGCCGTTGCCGCAGGGCTTGAAATTTTTAATCCCAAAACCGAAACCTTCAGGCATTTCCGGCATGATCCTGAAGATAAAGACAGTCTTTCCGGTGACATCATCATGAGTTGTTTTAAGGACAGGGCTGGGATAATGTGGGTGGTTGAAAATACAGGATCAGTTGACAAATACGATCCAAACCTTAAAAAATTCATGACTTATCGGCATAAGCCCCACGATTCAAACAGTTTAAGTAGCAATGTGGTGCCCACTATTGTTGAAGACCACAAAGGAAACATCTGGTTTGCAACCCAGCTGGGAGGGTTGAACCGGCTTGAAAAAAATGGAAACTTCACGGTATTTAAAAAAAAATTCAGTAACCTGGATGGGATTTCAGATGATTATATCTTTTCCGTGATGGAAGATCATGACAATAAATTGTGGATCTCCATGAATGATGGGGTCCATGGCATTTTCAATCCTGATACGGCACGGTTTGAAAAAAAATATAAAAATCCCTATGCCGGTGTGGCGGCAAGGGGAATGATCCAGGACAATCGTAACCCGGACATCCTCTGGTTTGGTTCGGAAGCAGACGGACTGTTTAAATTCAGCAAAAAGGCCGGCGCATTCCGGCAATTTAAACATGATCCCAATGATCCTGAAAGTATTTCCGCCAGTATTGTTTTAAGCCTTTTCCAGGATAATGAAGGGGTTTTGTGGGTGCCGACCCAGGGCGGGGGGCTGGACCGGTTTAGTGAAAAAACCAATACCTTTATTCATTATAGAATGGACCCGAATGATCTAAATTCTATCAGTGGAAATGTGGTGACCGATTGTTTTATCGACAGTTCAGGAAAGTTCTGGGTGTCAACCAGTGACGGCGGGCTTAATTTATTTGACAAGGCAAACGGTTTGTTCAAACCGTTTAATGAAAGCCATGGATTTAAAACCAAGTCTATCCGCGCCATTCTTGAAGATGACCATCAGCATCTCTGGCTGAGTTCTGATATGGGCATTATTAAATTCAGCCTGAAAACCCAAACGGTTGTCAAGGCGTATTCAGAACTTGACGGACTTCAGGGCAATAATTTTTCACTGTATTCTACCAGTGCATGTAAAACAAGGACCGGGCAGATGTGGTTTTCAGGGCTGAACGGCGTCAATAGTTTTTATCCTGAAAAGATCGTTGACAACCAAAATATCCCGCCCATAGTGCTCACGTCCTTGACAGTCGGCCAAAAAAATCTTGTCCTTGACAATGGGCAGGATCAAATAGATACACTTGATTTGAGCTGGAAAGCCCCTTTTTTTGAATTTGAGTTTGTTGCATTGAATTATTCGCAACCCAAAAAAAACCAGTATGCCTATGTTCTGGAGGGTTTTGAAAAAGAAAAAAATCACATCGGCAGCCGCCGCTATGGCAAATATACAAATCTTCCGGGCGGGAAATATGTGTTAAGACTGTTTGGGTCCAATAACGATGGGATTTGGAATGAAAAAGGGGCATCCATTCAGGTTCTTGTCGGCACAAAACCCTGGAAAACCTGGTGGGCCATGATACTCTATGGTGCATCACTTGCCGGTGTTGTATGGTTTTTCTTTTGGTTCAAGACCCGGAACTATGAAATACAATTGAAAAAAGAGAGAAAAATATCAGAACAGCTCAGATACATCGATAACCTGCGGTCAGAATTACTGGGAAAAAAGAAAGCCGCTGAAAAAGAACTGGTCGCGGCCAGGGATAACCTTGAAATGATTGTTGCACAAAGGACAGGAGAATTAAAAGCGGCAAAGGAAACTGCCGAAGCTGCCAACAAGGCAAAAAGTCAGTTCCTGGCAAATATGAGTCATGAAATCAGAACCCCGCTCAATTTAATCTTGGGCTTTTCCCAGGCCCTTGAAAAAGAGATTAAAGATGATACCCAACAAGAATACATAGCTGCCATTCGTTCAAGCGGAAAAACCTTGTTAACACTTTTAAATGATATCCTTGACCTGTCTAAAATTGAGGCTGACAAGTTTGAAATTAAAAACAGTGCAGTTAATATCCACCAATTATTTAATGAAGTTGGTCAGATGTTTGCAAAAAGCATTGAACAAAAAGGTTTGAAATTTGAACTGAATATTTCAAAAGATCTGCCAATGATTCTTATCTTTGATGAAACACGGCTAAGGCAGATCCTGGTGAATATTTTGGGCAATGCCGTTAAATTTACACAGAAAGGGGTTGTCCGTATCAATGCAGCCTATCCGGCAAACGATCGGATGAAAGCGCAAAAGGATCTGGTGATCTGTGTTGAGGATACAGGGATGGGAATTTCCCAGGATGAAAAAGAAATCATATTTAATGTATTTTCCCAGCAAAAGGGTCAGGATTCCAATACATATGGCGGAACCGGTCTGGGTCTTGCCATTTCCAGACGGCTTGTGGAAATAATGGGCGGTGATATTTTTGTTGATTCTGTTTTGAACCAGGGCAGCCGGTTTACGATTCATATTAAAAATGTCCAGCAGGCCTCCTTAATCGCCATGAACCGGGAAGAAGAAAATTCCGGCTGTTTTAACGTCTCGTTTGAAACCGCTTGTATTTTAATAGTGGATGCCAATGACATCAACCGTGAACGGATGATTGATTTTTTAAAAGAGTTTAATTTCAAGATCACCACAGCCACCGATCCTTCATCAATCTTAAACATTTTCAAGACAGACCCCATTGATTTAATGATTTGGGATACGGCCCAGGAATTTTCTTTGTCAAGCGTGATGGAATCCATAAAAGCCGATCAGAAAATTTGCAATATTCCCATTATCGCCATTGGTGATTGTCTTTCAGGAGAAGAGAAATATCATGATTTTTTTCTTGAAAAACCAGTGTCAAAAAAGAAATTGCTTTCTGCTATCAGACAGTTTTTAAACCATGCAGAAGTTAAACCCGATCAGATCATGCCCGATATTTCAAACTCAATTGACGGTCAGATGAGTCCCCAGAACATGGACCGGGTCAAGCAATTGCAAAAAGCATTAAAAGAGATTGAAGAAACGATTTGGAGCGATTTAAAAGAGGCCATGGTGATAGATGACATTAAAACCTTTGCAGGCCGGTTAAAATTGCTTGCCAAAGAGTTTGAATATCAATATCTATATTTATATGCGCAAAAACTTGAGAAACAGGCTGAAAAATTTGATATGGAACGATTGCCCGACAGCCTGAAATATTTCTCTCAAATTGGCAGCTATATTTCTAAAATAATAAAAGAGTCATAAAATTCAATCTTAACACGGAGTTGTTTTATGAGCAGTCGAAAATCATTAATTCTGGCAGTAGATGACAAGCCTCAGAACCTGCAGTTTCTTGGAAAGCTTTTGTCTGACAATGGATACGAAGTGGGTATGGCCCAAAACGGTCAGCAGGCATTGAATTTTGTAAAGAAAAACGAGCCGGATCTGATCCTGTTGGATATCATGATGCCGGATATGGATGGGTATGAAGTGTGCAGGCACTTGAAAGCGGATTTTAGCCTTCGCCACATTCCTGTCATTTTTCTTACGGCAAAGACGGATTCAACAGATATTGTAAAAGGGTTTGATACGGGCGGGGTTGATTATGTAACCAAACCCTTTAATTCTGCAGAACTGCTGGCCAGGATAAGAACCCATATCGAGCTTAAGACACTGAAGGGGCTTTTACCCATGTGTTCAAAATGCAAAAAGATCAGGGATGATGAAGGGTTCTGGAAACGGGTGGACTCATATATTGAGGAACACTCCCAGATTACGTTTACCCATGGCATCTGTCCGGATTGCTTAACCGATCTTTACGGAGAGAAAGACTGGTTTAAAAAGAGGAAATAATGTTTCTTTAATTGCTTTTTTCAAAGATTGCATTATGGTATTGAAACAGTAAATTAAACAAATAAGGTTGGAGTATATATGAGTAAAACAATTGCAATGGTCGGCAAGGGCGGTGTCGGAAAAACAACGGTCTCAGCACTGATTACCCGGTATTTTGCAAAACATCTGAATGATCCGCTGCTGGCTATTGATGCAGACCCCAACAGCAACCTGGGTGAAACCCTGGGAATTGACATTGAAAAAACAGTGGGCGACATCCGTGAAGATTTTATGAAAGATCCTCAAGGCGTGCCATCGGGTATGGATAAGATAGTGTATCTTGAAATGCTCATGAACCAGGTCTTGATTGAAAAAAATGAATTTGATCTCCTGGTCATGGGTCGTCAGGAAGGCCAGGGATGTTATTGCATGGTTAATAATATTCTTAACCGGTTTGCCGATGAACTGGAAAAAAATTATAAATACCTTCTGGTGGACAATGAAGCCGGTATGGAGCATTTAAGCCGCAGAACCAGCGGCAAGGTGGATATCCTGTTAATGGTCACCGACTATGCCTTAAGAGGCCTTAGGGCTGTCGGAAGAATCAATGACATGCTGGGGGATCTTAAACTGGATGTGAAACACAAGGGCCTGATTGTTAACCGGGCGCCCAAAGATTTGAGCAAAGCCTTTCTGGATGAGGTCGAAAGAATCGGTGTTCCCATTTTGTGTATCATTCCCGATGACAATAATCTTCTTGAGTTTGACATGGAAAGAAGGTCTTTGCTTGAACTGGAAGATGATTCACCCGCAGTTGTTGCCGTAAAGGAGATGATGGAAAAGGTGAAAGAGATTATCGACTGATCATGGGCTATGTATTTGATTTTAAGGATGCAGGATCATATGATGCCTGGTTTGATCAGGCAAAAAACAGGTATTGCCTGGATCTTGAAACCCAATTGATGATGGATCTTCTGTCTCCTGAAAAAGGCCAGCGAATTCTTGATATCGGCTGTGGAACGGGAATCAGTCTTGAACCCTTGGTGGATAAAGGGTTGAATCTGACAGGGTTGGACCCCTCTTTGTATATGCTGGACCAGGCATCAAAAAAATTTGGAAACAAAGTGGACCTTCACCGGGGGGCTGCCGAGGACCTGCCCTTTGATGACAATGAATTTGACTGCGCCCTGTTGTTTACCAGCCTTGAATTTACGGACAGGCCTGCCAAGGCCATTGAAGAAGCCTGCAGGGTGGCAAAAGATACAGTGATTATCTGTGTCTTAAACCGGTATGCACCGTTAAATATGATCCGTCGGTTTAAAAGCTTTTTTGTCCCCAATATTTACAACCACGCCCATTTTTTCAGCATATGGGAACTCAAACAGATCCTGTCTGCTATTCTGGGCAATGTCCCGGTCAAATGGAAAACAACCCTGCAATTCCCGTTTGCCTGCGGGCGGATGGCCTTGTTTATTGAAAATAATAAACTCGTTCAAAAATCATTTTTCGGGACATTGATCGGCATGAAGATCAAACCAGTGCCAAAATTTCGGACCCGGCCGTTGACCTTGAAGATAAAGAAGCCAAAGGCATACAATCCTGCAACAGGTATGGTCACGCGGATGAGACATTGACCATGGAAACCCTGATCTATGAAAAACTGGATAACAAAAGCGTAACCTGTCAGATCTGCCGTCATTTTTGTGTGATTAAAGACGGGAAAAGAGGGATCTGCGGGGTTCGTGAAAACAGGGGCGGCACGCTTGACTCCCTGGTATATCCGAAACTGATTGCTTCCAGTGTTGATCCCATAGAAAAAAAACCGATTTTTCATTTAAAACCAGGATCATCTTCCTATTCCATTGCCACGGTAGGATGCAATTTTAAATGCGCTTTCTGCCAGAATGCCGATATTGCCCAGATGCCCAAAGATCACAATGGGTTGATCCAGGGAAGAGATGTTTTTCCTGAATTGATTGTCAGCCAAGCCGTGAAAGCAGGATGTGACAGCATCTCCTATACCTATACAGAACCCACCGTGTTTTTTGAACTGGCATTTTTAACCGCCAGACTTGCTAAAAAACAGGGTCTGTTAAATGTTTTTGTCACCAACGGATATATGAGTGCCAAGGCGCTTGACATGGTTTCTCCCTATCTGGATGCAGCCAATGTGGATTTAAAAGCGTTTAAAGACAGCTTTTATAAAACCCATTGCAAGGCAAGGCTTGAACCGGTTAAGGAAACGATAAAAAAAATGAAGGACATGGGGATTCTGGTGGAACTTACCACCCTTCTGATTCCGGGTTTAAATGATGATGAAGAGGATCTTACGGCCATGGCAGACTATATTGCCAATGACCTGGGCCCGGATACACCCTGGCATATTTCAAGATTTCATCCCTGCTATCATATGATTGACAGGCCTTCAACTCCTGTTTTATCATTGGAAAAGGCATACCGGACAGGGAAAGCTGCAGGCCTGAGATACGTCTATATTGGAAATGTTTTGGGTCAATCATCTGAAAATACCTATTGCCATTCTTGTAATGCACTTTTAGTGAAACGATATGCCTATCAGGTAGACTGTTATTTGAGTCCAGGTGGGAAATGCCCGAATTGCGGTACAGCAGTATATGGAATATATTAAACTATCGGAAAGGCGATACGGTTAAATGAATTCAGGTTTAAAAAACAAGATACTGGTGTATGGGAGAATGATCAAGTTTTCTCATACCATTTTTGCGCTCCCTTTTGCATTGTCAGCTGTGGTAATGGCCTGGGAGAAACACTCCCCATCGGTTGGGGCGTTTGTTTTTATTCTTGTCGCCATGGTGAGTGCCAGGTCAGCTGCAATGGGATTTAACAGGATTGTGGATGCAGAGATTGATCTGAAAAATGAACGGACTGCCATAAGGGAAATTCCTTCAGGATTATTGTCAAAAAAAGAATCTTTTCTTTTTGTTTTATTCTCATCCCTGGTATTTATTTTCAGCGCTGCCATGTTGTCACACCTTTGTTTTATCCTTTCCTTTCCTGTATTGTTTTTTTTAATGTTTTATTCCTATACCAAGCGGTTTACAAAATACTGTCATCTTTACCTTGGATTTGCCATCAGTCTTGCGCCTGTCGGAGCGTGGGTGGCCATTGCAGGGACCCTGTCCTGGAGCGTCATCTTTTTAAGCCTTGGTCTTATGACTTATATTGCAGGGTTTGATATTCTGTATTCCTGTCAGGATATTGATTTTGACAAAAACCAGGGCCTTTTTTCTCTGCCGTCAAAAATCGGCCCTGAAAAAGCCATGTTGATTTCTTCAATTTTCCATGTCGGCACTATTGTTTTTTTGTTTTCCATGTATATAGCCTTTGGCATGCATCCGGTTTTTTTAGTGTTTCTCAGCAGTATCGGCATGCTGCTTATCCTGGAACACAGGCTGGTTAAGCCGGATAATCTAACCCATATTAATATCGCGTTTTTTCATGTAAATTCAGTTATTTCCGTTCTTCTTTTTATCGGTGTCCTGACACAGGGGTTTTTAAAATGAAAAAATACACTTATTGCAGCCATCAGAGACCCATCCGGTTGTTGCCCGAATGGCTGATCCGGTTTAATTTATTTGCAATTTCATACCAAGGCAGGGATCTTGATACATCCGGCAAATAAAGAGACAATCCGGTTTATTTTAGATCGCTTGAAGAAAAATGGATTTCAGGCGTATATTGTTGGTGGTGCGGTCAGGGATTTTTTGTTGGAAAGAACACCTGATGACGTTGATATACTGACCAATGCATCCATTAATGAGATCGAACTTATTTTTTTTGATCAAAAAATTAAACCGATCGGTAAAGCGTTTCCCATCTGCATGGTAAACGGCATCGAGATTTCTTCGGGCCGTACACGGTTTGATATTGCCAATTTCCCTGAATCAGATCTGGCCAAAAGAGATTTTACCCTTAATGCAATGGCCTATGATCCTTTTTTAAAAAAGATTATTGATCCTTTTAACGGAAGAAAAGATATACACGATCGGGTTATCAGATTTACAAAAGACCCTGAAAAAAGAATCCAGGAAGACCCTGTTAGAATGGTGAGGGCCTGTCGATTTGTGGCCATGATGGATGGATCTCTTTCCTTATCCACGCTTGATGCTGTCTTAGGCTCCAGGAATTTGCTGGACGGGGCGGTGGCAAAAGAGAGAATCCGCCATGAAATTTATAAAGCACTTTTTTTAAAAAAGCCGTCCCTGTTTTTTAAAACCTTACAAAAAACAGGGTTGTTGTCAAAAATTTTTCCAAGCCTGGATCGCTGCAATAACCTTGACGGCGGCCCGCATCACGGCGAGACGGTATTCGACCACTGCCTGCTGGTAGGGGATGCACTGTCACCGGCCTTGCCGATGTTACGGCTGGCAGGATTTTTACACGATGCAGGCAAATTTGATGCTGCAAAAATAGAGGAGAACAGCCTGACCTTTGCAGGACATGAGACGTATACCCGGGATGTGATTTACGATCTTACGACCTTAAGATTCTCTGTCAAGGAGATCACCTATATTGCAGCTGTTATACAGACCCATATGAGACCGTTGACGGATCAGACCACCCCGAAGGCAGCAAGAAGACTGCTGTCCATGCTGGATAAGGCCGGGCTTGATTACAAGGATTTTATGCGGATGCGAATTGCAGACAAAAAAGGGAACCTGGCAAAAAAACCCTATACGTTGTCAGAAATTCGCATCAGGCTCAAAAAGCTGTTCAATGAGATGGACCGGCAACCGGGTTTTAATATGAATCATCTTGAGATTACCGGCAATGATATTATCCGGATACTGGGTATTCCGCCCGGACCTGATATCGGTAAGATGAAAAAAAAGCTGTTTGAAAAGGTATTGGATGATCCTGAACTCAATAATTATTTTGATTTGAAAAATCTATGCCGTTCCTTGCAAACAAAAAAATAATTCTTTTTTTCGGGTGCTTAACCATATTTTTTCCAGGATCTTTTGTTTTTGGATTCCCCGGTGTAATGGCATCGGAATGGCAGGCGCTTTTTCATGTGAACAAGGCACAACTGGGCAGCCTGATGTTCTTCATTCTGGCAGGTACCGGGTTCTCAATGTATCTGGCTGGAAAACTTCAGGAAAAATTTCCCACCCATTTGATTATTTTTTCCGGCAGCCTTGTCTGTTCCTTGGCCATGATCTTTGCCGGACAGGCCACCACCATGGTGCAGGTTTATATCTGGGCCTTTATTGAAGGCTTTTTTTGCGGATTTGTCTATCTTCCGAGCCTCACTGTTTTTCAAAAAATGTTTCCAGACAAGAAAGGACTGATTACCGGTATTCTGAACTTGACCTTTGGGGGCTCTGCGGCCGTCATGTCACCTGTTTTTACATATTTCCTGGTTTCAAAAGGGTATGTGTTTACATCCAATTTTGCCGCAATTATTTCCATTTTTCTGGGAACAACTGCTGCCTGGTTCATAAAAATTCCAGGTCAGGACAGGGAGCAAAGAAAACAGCAATTATCCACCTTGTCGTTGAAAAAGACGATACAGCTGCCGGCCTTCTGGTCTCTCTGGTGCGTGTGGGCCTTGTCCGGCGCTGCGGGCGTCTCCCTGATCGTTCTATCGTCCTCTTTCGGAGAGCATCTGGGGTATGGGATCACACAATCTGTCTATATCCTTACCGCCTTTAATGTGTTAAACGGGATTGGCCGCCTTGTGTGCGGCAGACTTTCGGACAGATACCCTAAACAGAAAATACTGATGGCTGTTTTTTTGATGGCAGCCTGCGCCTATTTTCTGATGCCCTGGTTCAGGCATCTTTATGTTGTCAGCTTTTTCGCCTGCTTTATCGGGCTTGCCTTTGGCGCACTTTTTACTGTTTCAGCCCCTTTGGTGACCGAGGTTTTCGGACTTGAAAATTTCGGAAAAGTTTTTGGATTGGTATTTACAGCATATGGATTTTTTGCAGGGTTCTTAGGTCCCTGGCTGTCAGGTATTCTTCTGGATGCAACCCATTCAAATTTTAAACTGGTGTTCAGCTTGTTTGCCGCGTTTTATCTGATGTCATCCCTCCTGATTTTAAGGGTAAAAAAACAATAATGATGCAAAACCAGAACATTGCCGAAAATATCCAAGATCAAGAGACCATGCTCAAGAAACCGGATGCAAAGGGTTTGAATAATTTGAAGGTGATTTTTATACTGTGTTCTTCTACCTGAAGAAAAAAATTATCCGGCTCATGAAAATCCCTTGGGCGAACTTGTTGCACATTTGCCGATACTGTTTCCCATAAAGCTTGATGCACTCATTTTTTTTATCACATCCTTGTTTCGACACTCAGGGCAGGAAATATTTTTTTCTTCCCCTGAAAAAACCAGTCTTTCAAATTCTTTTTCACAA
>JAHJLN010000248.1 GCA_018821715.1 Pseudomonadota bacterium
CATAAGCAGTCAGGACGACTGCTTATGATTTAGCGGAACCCCCCTCACCCTGAAGTGGCCGGGTCTTGTTGATAAAGATAAAATGATCCACAGTCAATTTTGTTTTTTTTACATGCGATGACCCTGTCTGGTTTGATAAGAATGGTTTTAAACTGCGCCATTGATTCCTGGGTTATTTCTCCTTGCATTAATAAAAAAAGAATAGTATGTATTTTACAATTTTATTGAATTTTTAATGAACATACTGCATAATACCAAAAATATTTAGATGAAAACTAAAAAAAATATCACTTTAATAGGAATGCCTGCTGTTGGGAAAACCACAGTTGGAAATCTTCTTGCTCAAAAAATTAATTTTGATTTTCTTGACTCAGACGATTTAATTCAGTCAAAAGAACAAAAAACACTTTCCCAGATTATTTTGGAAAAAGGTCTTGACCGGTTTTTACAAATTGAAGAAACCCATATTGTGGGCATCGCCTGTAAGAATCATGTCATTGCCACGGGCGGCAGCGTTGTCTACAGCCAAAAAGCCATGGCGCATCTTTCCAAAGAAAGTACCATTATTTATCTTAGTGTTGATCTTGACATCCTTTTAACCCGTCTTTGGGATATAACTTCCCGGGGCGTTGCCATCAGCCCGGAAAAGAGCATTGAAGATCTTTACAAAGAAAGAACTCCCTTATATGATACATATTGTGATATAAAAATTGATTGCAATTCAATGACGGCAGAACAAGTCGTTGAAAAAGCAATGAACTGTTTATCTTGATACAAAGGGAGGCCTGTTTATGGGTGAAATGTTTTCAACCAGAGAAGTTGCCAAATTTTTAAATGTAAATGAAAAGATGGTATATTCACTCATTGCGGAAAAAGGCCTGCCTGCCTCCAAAGTTACTGGAAAGTGGATATTTCCCATTCATCTGGTCCGCCAGTGGATAGAAGCCGGCACTGAAAATTACCCTCAACTTGCCAAACTGCCCCCCTACCACGGGCTTGTCCTCATTGCCGGCAGCAATGATTTATTGCTGGATAAAATCATTTCCACCTTTAATCTCAAACACGAAAAACACATGGCCATGTTCGGTATTTCAGGATCCATGGGCGGATTAAGAGCCCTGCGCCAGAATCTTTGCCACATTGCCGCAAGCCACCTTGTTGCTGACAATGAAGAGTATAATTTTCCTTTTTTAAAAGATGAAATGAACCAGATCCCTGCTGTGGTAAATTTTAGTTTAAGAGAGCAGGGCATCCTTATCCAGAAAGGGAATCCAAAAAATATCCTGTCGGTAAAAGACCTTGGCAGAAAGGGGGTTAAAATCATTAACCGGCAACTGGGCACAGGAACCCGCCAGCTTTTTGATAAAATGCTGAAAAAAGCAGACCTAACGGGCGAAACCATAGATGGATATGAAAATTGTTTTCCAAAACACATGGATGTTGGGTTGCAGATCCTTACGAAAAAAGCAGATGCAGGTCCGGGCATCCGGCCGGTTGCCAATATTCTGGGCCTTGATTTTATTCCCATTTGCTGGGAACGGTTTGATTTGCTGATCAATAAAGACCGTTTTTTTGATCAGGGGATCCAGCTTTTCTTATCCCTTTTAAAAGGAAAGGTCATTCAGACCACTGCAGAAGAATATGGCGGTTATGATCTATCCATGACCGGTAAAATGATTTACCCTGAACCTGAACCGGAATCTGAATAAATCCTTTTTACCCTTGATGTTAAAGCAGATACGATTTCATAATTGATTGTATCAATCCGGCTTGCCAGCTCGTCAGCGCCAATGGTTTCCCTGCCCTGTGAACCGATCAGCACGACTTCATCACCCGGATGCACATCCGGGATGTCTCCCACATCAATCATGGTCTGATCCATGCAGACCCGACCGACAACCGGTGCTCTTTTTCCTTTTACCAGCAGGAAACAATTGGATGAAAAGCCTCTGGAAAATCCATCTGCATATCCAATGGGCACTGAAGCCAGGCGGGTTTCTTTTTTTGTTTGATGGGTCATTCCATAACTGACGCAAAATCCTTTGGAAACCTTTCTGACATCTGACACAATGGATGTTAACCGCATGGCAGGAATAAGGGGTACTTTTGACTGATCCACCTCCTGGGAAGGATAAAGCCCATAAATGGAAATACCGGCTCTTACCATATCAAAGTGAGATGCTGGAAATTCCATAATACCGGCACTATTGGCGGCATGACAGATTTCAAATTGAATGTTCTTTTTCCTTAAATCCTCCAGCAGGGATACAAACAGTTCTATCTGCAGATTTGTATATGCTTTATCCTTGCTGTCGGCTGCAGCAAAATGGGTATATATGCCCTTAAGGTCAATCCCGGGTAAAACTGCAATTTTTTCTATTTCCTCAAGCTCTTTTTTACGGGCTGATGGATCAGACAGGTCTTTATTGATTTTTCCAATGATCATGCCCACCCGTCCCATTCCTGTATCCACCTTTAAATGGGTTTTGATCCGTTTATTTAAGGCTTTTGTTTCCCGGGACAGGTGCTTTGCCATCTCAAACCCATACACCGTCACCACCAGATCAAGGTCTATTGCCAGGGATGCCTGTGAGGGATGAATATATCCGAAAACAAGAATAGGTGCCTTGATACCGGCATTTCTAAGCTCAAACGCTTCGTCAAGTCTTGCAACGCCCAGCCAGTCCGCCCCGCTTTGCAAGGCTTTTGCAGCAACCTTAACCGCGCCGTGACCATAGGCATTTGCCTTCACCACTGCCATGAAGCCACAGTTTTTGTCTGTCATCTTTTTTAGGTTACAAATATTATTGCGGATGGCATCAAGATCAATGCAGGCTTTTAAAAGACAAGATTCCACAGGCTGCCTCCTTTTGTGATATCTTTTCAACCGTTAACGGACCACAGATTCACCAACATACTTATCAATTGTTATTTTCAGTTCCATCATCTGCTTATCAGAAAAAAAGATATTATCCAATTTTAAAAATTGAGGATCCAGCACGGTTGCATTCTGAGAGCATTTCTGGAGGATATACCGGGAGGCACCTTTAATCATTTTTCCGATATCATCCATGATGTCTTTGTTGACAAACGGTTTTAAGCAGGTAGTTCTGAACTCATAGGCAGGTGCTTTTTCCATGATCATCCGGATGCTTTTAAAAATTTTTTTGGTATCAACTTTGCCCGGAGCAACAAGATGATAGTTTTCAAGGCTGGTCTTTATATCCATGGAGATAAAATCAACCAGGCAGCCGTCAAAAAGATTCGCCAGTACCGCAGGACGGGTTCCGTTGCTGTCCAGCTTGAGCTGATACCCCATGTCCTTTACTTTCCGGCAAAAGTCTATCAGATCTTTCTGCAGTGTGGGTTCTCCCCCTGTAATCACAACCCCTTCTAAAAACCCTTTTCTTTTCTCAAGAAATTCAAAAATCCTGTCTTGATCATAAAGATCGCCGACCCCCTTTCGGGAGCCGGCTACCAGGTCTGGGTTATGACAATACGGGCAGATAAAATTACACCCTTGTGTGAAAATGATGCAGGCAATGGTTTTGGGGAAATCAATCATGGAATTTTTTTGAAATCCACCGATATCCATCTCTATGTTTTCCTTATCAGGAGACCTTAAATGTTTTGCGCATGGCAAATTCCGTCTGCTTTCCTTTGTTCCATTGCCCAACCGGCCTTAAGTATCCAACAACCCTTGAGTACACTTCAGTGTCTGCATCACAGGTATCACATTTTTCATGTTCACCGGCAAGATATCCATGGGAGGGGCAGACAGAAAATGTCGGCGTCAATGTAAAATACGGCAGTTTAAACGAGTTGGAAACCTTGTCCACTAAATTTTTCACCACCTGGGTATCGGTGACTTCCTCACCCAGGAAGAGGTGCTGGACAGTTCCGCCGGTATATTTGGTCTGGAGCCGGTCCTGGAGTTCCAGGGCTTCAAAGATATCATCGGTATAGTTGACCGGCAGATGGGTGGAATTGGTATAAAACGGGTCTTTGCCCTGTTTGTATTCTTCTTCATTGGCACAGATGATATCTTCGAATTTGGCTTTGTCCTTACTGGCAAATCGATAGGTCGTGCCTTCGGCCGGGGTTGCTTCAAGGTTGAAAATCTCGTCGGTTTCTTCCTGCAATTTTTCAATCCTGGTTCTGATATGATCCATGACCCTTACGGCAAAATCCTGACCCGCCTGTGTGGCAATGCCCTGATCCATAAAATTGATGCAGGCCTCATTCATCCCCAGGATGCCGATGGTGGAAAAATGGTTGCGCCAGTAGACGCCGGTACTCTCTTTAATTTTCCTTAAATAAAATTTTGAATAGGGATAAAGATCCCCTTCTGTAAATTTTTCCAGGATTTTGCGTTTGATGCTCAAAGAATCGGCTGCGTATTTGATAAGGCTGTCCAGCCGTTCAAAAAAATCGGTTTCATCTTTTGCAAGATATCCGATTCTCGGCAGATTCAAGGTGACAACGCCAATGGAACCTGTCAAAGGATTGGCACCGAACAGACCGCCCCCTCTTTTTCTCAATTCCCTGTTGTCCAGCCGCAACCGGCAACACATGGAACGGGCATCTTCAGGGTCCATATCTGAATTGACAAAATTGGAGAAATAAGGAATACCGTATTTCCCGGTCATTTTCCAGATATTTTCAAGATTGGGGTTGGACCAGTCAAAATCCTTGGTAATATTATATGTCGGGATGGGAAAGGTAAACACCCGACCCTTTGCATCCCCTTCCATCATGACCTCTGCAAATGCAGCATTCAGGGTATCCATTTCTTCCTGAAAGTCTGCATAAGTCTGTTCTCTGTATTCTCCGCCGATAATGATAGGAGAGTTCTTCAGGGTGGAGGGTACAATCAGATCCATGGTAATATTGGTAAACGGCGTCTGGAACCCAACCCTTGTAGGAATATTGATGTTAAATACAAATTCCTGAAGCGCCTGTTTAATCTGTTTGTAAGATAACTTGTCTTCCCAGATAAACGGGGCTAAAAGGGTGTCGAAATTGGACATGGCCTGGGCTCCTGCAGCCTCGCCCTGCAAGGTATAAAAAAAGTTGACCACCTGGCCCAGAGCGCTTCTGAAATGCTTTGGCGGAGAAGATTCCACTTTTCCGGCCACGCCTTTAAATCCTTCAAGCAACAGATCCTGCAAATCCCACCCCACGCAGTATACGGATAAAAGGCTTAAATCATGAATATGGAGATCGCCTGCATAGTGTGCATCCCTTATTTTGGGCGGATAAATTTTGTTGAGCCAGTATTCAGCCGTAATATCTGAAGAGATGTAATTGTTCAATCCCTGGAGGGAATAACTCATGTTGCTGTTTTCCTTGACCTTCCAGTCCATTTTCCGGATATAGGATTCCATAAGGCCTACATTCTCCTTAATGGCGATCTTTCTGATCTGGTTGTGCTGCTCCCGGTAGATAATGTATGCTTTGGCGGTTTTATAATACGGAGAATCCAAAAGGACCCTTTCCACAATATCCTGGATTTCTTCCACTTCTGGAATG